>JALUKJ010000255.1 GCA_027056615.1 Campylobacteraceae bacterium
CAACAGCCTTAATAAAGGCACTTCTTACAGCCCCCTCTTCCAATGCTCCATAAGCAGCAGCCGTTGTTCCTGCTGGACTCATAACAGAATCTTTAATAATTGCAGGGTGATTAGAGGCAATAAGTGGTGCAAAACCTTTAAAGAGAGAGTTAGTTACCCCAATAGCATCTACTCGTTTCATTCCCTCTTTAACCAAACCGTCCATCATCGCTTCTGCTACAAGTGTCAAAAGTGCTGGGCCCGAACCTGCAACAGCTGTTGCAATATCTACCTCTTTTTCACTGTCCACCCAAAAGACATCACCAATAGCAGAGAAAATCTCTTTTGCTTCCTCTCTTTTAGCCACATCTCCTGTCATAACTGATGTTGAGGCTTGAAATTTAGCAGAGACATTGGGCATAATTCTCACTACATTTTTACTAGATATATTAGCTCTTAAAGATTCTATAGTAGAACCTGCCAAGACGGAGTAAAGTGACTCTGCTTCACCTCTAAGTTGCTCTCCTACACTCTTTAGAGCATAGGGTTTAACAGCAAGTAAAATATTTTTATCTGTAATATCAAAATTCTTTAAAGCATAAACTTCAGACGAAAACTCCTCTTTTATCTCTTCTAGTTTAGTTACATCTCGTGCTACAAACTCTAATTTATAGGTATCTTTTAATCCATAAGCAATAGCCATACCCATAGAACCAGCTCCAATAATTGTTAAAGTCAAAATAAAACCCTTTCTTGATTTTTGGTGATTATAGCAAAATATAATAGATATTGAGGTATTATATTTTTTTAAAATAAGATATAAGGTTAATGATGAGAATTCAATTAAATATTAAAAAGATAGGAGCAGTTCTACTATTTATAGCACTTTTTACAGGATGTAGCAACAAAGACGCTGTTAAAGAATATGACAAACCAGCACTATATTGGTACAACCATGTTGTAGAGGAGATTGCTTCATCTAACCTAGACAAAGCAGATAATTACTATATTTCACTCCGAAGCGAACATACTCGTTCTCCTCTTTTGCCTACAGCTACCATGCTTTTAGCTCAAGCCCACATGGAAGACCAAGCCTATATTATGGCAGACTACTACCTCGATGAGTATCTTAAAAAATATGCTAAAGAAAAAAAGATAGAACAAGCAAAATTCTTAAAAATCAAAGCAGCCTTTTTAGGAATAAAAGACATTAACAAAGAGCAACAACTTATGCTTGACACCTTAACCAATGTAGATAAATTTGTAAAACGATACCCTCACTCTATCTATCTTCCAGTTATCAATACAATTAAAGTTCGTCTTAACATGGCTCAATATATGCTAAATGAAAATATTTCAAGTCTATATGCCCGATTAGGTAAAGAGAAAGCAGCTAAAATCTATAAAGAAAAAAATGCAAACTCTCCACTCAATATGGCAGATATTAAAGCCCCAAAAGTAGGCTTCTTAGCCAGTATCTTTAATTAAAAGGATTGAAAGAATTAATGCAATTAAGTAACTACGAACCGTTCCCTACACAAGTACCAATTATCATAGAAGATGAACTATTTTTATATCCTTTTATGATTTCACCTATTTTTTTAACTAAAAAAGAGGATATAGACGCTGCCACTTTTGCTATGGAGAAAAACTCCTTAATTCTACTTACTACTACCAAAGAGAGCTTTGAGGGTTCACGAGAAGAAGAGGACATTCATAAAATTGGAGTTATCGGCTCTATTATGCGTAAAGTCAATATTCCTGACGGTCGTGTCAAGATTCTTTTTCAAGGACTTGCACGAGGTGAAATTGTTAGTGATTTAGAAACCATTGAGATAGATGGTATCACCTTTCAAAGTGCCATGGTACATCTACTTGAAAATAAACCCTACGATGAACTTAAAATCAATGCACTCATTGGTGTACTTAATGAAAAGATAAAACTGCTTTCAAAAGTCAACAACTCCATCCCCTCTGACCTACTTAAAACCATTTCAGAGACTGATAACCCTTATCGTATTGTTGATTTAGTCTCATCTTTGCTTAAACTATCAAAAGCAGAAGCCTATGAACTCTATGCCAATGCCGATGTAGAGCAACGACTTCTTAAAGTCATTGACATTATCGTCTCCGAGATGGAATCTGCACGAGTCGAACGTGAAATCCGTTCAAAAGTTCACTCAAAAATTGAGCAGGTCAACAAAGAGTATTTCCTAAAAGAACAAATCAAAGAGATAAACAAAGAGCTTGGAGTTGACGCACAACGTGAAGAGGAGATAGAGGAGTTTAGAGAGAAACTAGAAGCTCTAAAACCTCATATTTCAGAAGATACCTTTAAAGAGATAAGCAAACAGCTAGAACGTTTTGCACGAATGCACCCAGAGTCTGCTGATGCCTCACAAATCCAAACCTATTTAGAGTGGGTTTTTGAGCTACCATTTGGCAAACTAACTAACAAAGCACTCAAAGTGAACAATGTACAAGAGCGATTAGACCTTGACCACTTTTCATTAGAAGAGCCAAAAGAGAGAATTGTAGAGTTCTTTTCAGTACGACAACTAGCCGAACAACGAGAGATTACCCTAGAGGGAAGTGCAGGAACTATTCTCTGTTTCTTTGGACCTCCAGGGGTAGGTAAAACATCACTTGCCAACTCTATTGCTAAAGCACTTGACCGTCCTTTAGTTCGTATAGCCCTTGGTGGATTAGAAGATGTCAATGAGTTAAAAGGACACCGTAGAACTTATGTGGGTGCAATGCCTGGGCGTTTGGTACAAGGGTTTATTACAGCTAAAAGTATGAATCCTGTGATAGTATTAGATGAAATTGACAAAGTAGGACGAGGAAACCGTGGTGACCCAACATCTGTTCTTTTAGAAATCTTAGACCCTGAACAGAACAAAGCATACAGAGACTACTACCTAAACTTTGATATTGACCTAAGCAAAGCCATCTTCATTGCAACTGCCAATGATGTAGGACAGATACCTGCTCCACTTCGTGACCGTATGGAGTTTATTGAGGTGAGTTCCTACACCCCAAATCAAAAGTTAGAGATTGCAAAACAATACCTCATTCCTCAAGAGTTAAAGAAACACGCACTCAATAACGATGAATTTGAGATAACCGATAAAGCTCTAAAACTACTCATTGATGAGTACACAAGAGAACCAGGGGTAAGAGGTCTTAGACGTAAAATTGCAGGAATAATGCGTAAAGTTGCTACCAAACTGCTTTTAAATGACGAGTTAAAGAAGATAAAAATTAAAATCAAAGATTTACCTGAATTTGCCAATAAAAAGGTATTTGAAATCTCCAATGTTGACAAAAAACCTCTTATCGGTGTTGTTAATGGTTTAGCATGGACATCAGTAGGTGGAGATGTACTTAAAATAGAAGCCATTAAACTAAAAGGGAAAGGCTCTGTTAAACTTACAGGAAGCCTTGGTGACGTGATGAAAGAGTCAGCCCATATAGCCTTTTCAGTTGTTAAAAGCCTAATAGAAAATGGCTCTCTAACTTTTGATAAAAATCTCATACCTCTAAAAGAGGAAGAGACTCTTGAAACCATTGAACCAAGTGAAATCTACAAACGTTTCGACCTACATATTCATGTCCCTGAAGGTGCTACCCCAAAAGATGGACCTAGTGCTGGAATTACTATGGCTGTTGCTATTGCGTCAATATTATCTGAACAAAAAGTAGACAATAAAATTGCCATGACAGGAGAGCTAACCCTTACAGGAAAAGTCCTACCTATTGGTGGACTAAAAGAGAAACTCATAGCAGCATACAAAGCAGGAGTTACTAAAGCTCTTATTCCAGAAAAAAACTATGAACGTGATTTAGAGGATATTCCTAATGATGTAAAAGAGGCAATTGAGCTTATTGCTGTCTCTGAGATAGAGGATGTTTTGAAAGAGGCGTTGGTGTAGGGTGCGATTGCTATCGCACCACATTAACAATTAATTTTTTTGAATCTTTGGTTTTTATTGGTTCGATGGCAATCGCACCCTACTCATCCTATAAAATCGTGAGGCACTCTCTCTATCTTCTTCTAAATAAGCAAGATAACTTCTATAGGCATAACTTTTAGCTAAAGTCTGTTGAGCTAAACGATAGTCTATTTTTAAACTTTTTTTAGCTAAAGCAATAGCTTGATGAAGCTCAATTCCTGCTTCTATAGGTTTATTTTCTAAATCCAACAGAGCTAAATCATTAAGTGTCTTAGCAATCTCTAGGTTATATTTTAAATGAGTTGATTGATTTAATTTTTTATAGGAGTGAATAGCTTTTTTATAGTGTCTCTTAGCTGTAGAGAGTTCTCCTCTCTTTGCTTCTATCTTAGCAAACAATTTTTCCATCTCAATTAAATAAACTCTATGTAAATTACTTATATTTCTCGTAAAAAGTCTTTGATAAATATCTAATGCCTGTTTATAGTATATTTTAGCAGATTTAAAATCTTTATCTTCTAATTTTAATTGGCTCAAAATACGATAAGAGAGTGCTAAATAGGCATAATTTTTCATTGTTTTTTTCTCTAATATAGGTTTAAGAATATCTAAAGCTTCTAAATAATTTTTAAAAGCCAATGCACTTTTATTCATAAGCTGATAAGTTCTTCCTAAACTATTTAAACTCTTATAGTGAAGTAGTGTAAATGGGTATTTTTTCTTTTTTGACATAACTCTATAGAGTCCAATAGCTTCTTCTCTTAAGCTAATAGAGGTATTAAAATCTTTTTTATCATAAGCATAAAAATTAGCCATAATATTTAGAGCCATTCCTAAATGTATTTGATTTTTCTCTTTACCCTTTTTTGCCTTTTTTCTAAGTTTTGCTAAAAGTTTTGGCATGTTTCATAAGTAGTTTACACTTTGGAACCGATGGCTTTAGCCTCGCTTATTATTTTTCGGGACTAAAGTCCAATGCCAATGAATTAACGAATTAATGTTTGGAATCTGTAGGTTCGATTTCATCGAACGGATTGTTTTACGGGTTCTGATTTTTTGTTCGATGAAATCGAACCTACAGGATTTGAGCTTAATTCATTGGCATTGGACTAAAGTCTCCGATTCCTAAAAAAAGTGTAAACTACTTTTCGGTAGATATGAAGGATGCCAAAGTTTTTTATAAATTTCATCTGATTGCACTAGTAGTTTTTGTTCTATTTTTGAATTATTAATTAGTGTTTTAATTTTTGAAAGCACTAAAGCATTGGTTATTGCATATTTTTCAAAATCTTTTTTAACCAAAGGAGGAAGTAGTTTTAATATTTGACGATATTTTACCTCTGTAGTATTAATATCACCCATCTTTTCAAAGAGTTCTCCTTGATGAGCTAGTGTAACTATTAGCTCCTCTTTGGTTATCTCTTTATGTGCCAATGCTCTATCATAAAATTTAGTAGCCAATGAAAGATTGCTCTCTTTAACAAAATGCATGGCATACCCATTAAGTTCTGCAACTGTTGCGTTGAAATCTTTACTTAAGTTTCCATCTTTTAAAACAAACTTAAAACCACTTTTACCTTTAAAGTTTTTAACAACATCCTTTGAACTGTATTTTGCCTTCTCTTCATCTGAAATCATAGATGAGATAATTGATGTTGTAATATCCATTGCCTTAAATACTTTTGGGTCAAGTGCATTGTTACTTTCAGAGAAACTATCTTTAAGAGCTTTTAATTTTTCAATATCTACCTCGACAATCTTTTCTACTATGGGCTTATGTTGTTTCTCAATTTTATGGGAAGTACTACTTAAATATTTAAATTTAGATAAAATCTTATCTCCATAAAGATTAAAAATTACCCAAAAGATAACTGTAATAGCTAAAATAATACCTAATATTATCCACATTGCTTTACTACTTTTTTTCTTTTTTACTTTAGACAATAGTACAACACCTTCATCTTCTGCAATAAACTTTAATCTCTTTTTGGCTTCTTCAAGTAGTACTTCATCTTCATGCATTAATATCACAAAAGTTCTTGTTGAACCTATTTTAGCTTCAAAATGAAAACCATATAGTTCAAGTTTATCTAATATCTTTATCATATCCCAAATAATTTGGTTAATCTTAAGACTCTTGGCATGGAGGTTAGCACTATATGTTTTTTTATTTTGAGTAGTAACATCTGTAGGTATATAAGTATTAGTTTTTTTCAAAAAATATCCTTTTAATTTAAAGGATATTTTATTAAAATAAACTTAATTAAAAAGTATAATTTTAAAATTTATTTTATCTTATTTCTTTTTTTGAGGTTCTCCAGTTACCACAGAAAATGAAATTTCAGCAATCTCTCTATGCTTCTTAATAAAAGCATTCAATTCATCAAGCTTAATACCTTCTATCTTTTTGAGGTCCTCTTTGGTATGACCTAAAGGTTGATTGTTATAGTACTCATGAAAAGCTCGATTGAGTCGTTGTGAGAGGGTTTCGTTTCTAAGAGGCTCAGAACCTAGTAAAAACTGCTGTGCAGAGCTTAACTCCTCTTGGGTTACACCTTTGTCTAAAAAGGTTTTAACCACCTCTTTAACAGAAGCTACAGACTCATCTCCACTCTCTATTTTTGTTTGAAGATAACCTGAGAAGTAACTATGAGTTTTATTGCTATTGAAACGGCTATACGCTGAGTAGGCTAAACCTTTTTTAACCCTTATCTCCTCCATCATACGTGAACCAAAACCTGAACTTCCTAAGATAAATGAAGCGACTTTAGAGAGATAAAGCTCTTTTGAATCATAAGAGACATTTAAAGGGGCTCCAAAATAGACATAAGCTTGTTCACTCTGGACAATCTTCTTTTTAGTCTGCTCTTTTGCAACAGCTTTCATGGTTGGTAAAGCTTTCACCTCTACTTTAGGTAACAAAGAGAGTACCGAAGTGGCTAACTTTTTTGCCTCTGTTTGGTTTAAATCTCCACCCATAACTACAATGGCATTATTCACACCCAAATAATTTTTAACTTGTGCTTCAATATCTTCTAACTCTATGCTTTTAACACTCTCTACAGTTCCTAAAGAGGGTTTAGCTAAAGGAGTATTTGGAAATAACATCTTTTTCATCTCTAATGAAGAGATATAGTCAAAGTCACTCTCCTTTCGTTTTAATGTACCTAGAGTTTTAGTCTTAATCTTTTCAAGGGTATCTTTTGAGTAGTTTGGGTCTTGAATTAACTCTTTTAAACGCTCTATTGCTTCAGGGAATTGCTCTTTTAGTGAACCAACCTCTATAACAAAGGTCTCTTTTCCTGCATGAGCCGAGAGTGAGATAGCATGATTGTCAAGTTTAGTTGCAAAACCTGTACTTCCATCTTTTTTTGTTCCATTATTAAGCAGAGAGGCTGTCATTTTAACTAAACCATCTTTGGTATCTGCTAGAGAACCTGCATTTTGAAAAATAAGTTGCATAGAGGCAATAGGTAGGTTTTTATCCTCTTCAAATATAAATGGTATCTTTGTACCATTAACCTCAATATTGCTAAGGTTAGCACTCATTAAAATTCCTTGTATTGTTAATATTAAAAATAGTATTTTTTTCATTTTTTAACCTATGGGCTTAAAATCGTTCTAAAATTGTATAGGCTGTATTTCGCTTTGCAGGGTGTTCCCCTACATCTCGAATAAGCTCTATCATCTCTTGTTGGTTCATAGAGTTTGCTGCTCCTGCTGCTGAGACTACATTCTCTTCCATCATGGTTGAGCCTAAATCATTTGCTCCAAACTTTAATGCCATCTGCCCAATGTAACTTCCTTGGGTAACCCATGAGCTTTGAATGTTTGGAACATTATCTAAAAATAGTCTTGCAACAGCTAAATAACGTAAATATTGGTTAGGAGTTGTCTTTGTAATAGTTGGAAGTTCACGTTTTAATTGTGTATGGTCACTTTGGTAACTCCACATAATAAAGGCTCTAAAACCACCTGTCTCATCTTGAAGTTGACGTACATAGTCCCAATGCTCTACAATCTCACGTACGGTTTCAACAGTTCCATACATCATAGTAGCTGTTGACTTAATGCCTAGCTTATGAGCCTCACGATGAACCTCTAGCCATTTTTGAGTTCCCAATTTTTTAGGAGCAATAATATCACGAACCCTATCGGAAAGTATCTCTGCTCCTGCACCTGGAATAGAGCTTAACCCTTTAGCCTTTAACCGTGCCAATACTTCTGAGATTGAGAGCTTAGAACGACCTGCAATATAATCTATCTCAATAGCTGAAAAACCATGAATAGTAATTGTTGGGTACTTATTATGAATATGCTCTACTAAATCCTCATACCACTCAATTTGAAGTTTTGGATGAACCCCACCTTGAAAGAGTATCTGTGTTCCACCAATAGCAATTAGTTCCTCTATCTTCTCATCTATCTCATCAAAAGTCAAAATGTAAGAATCTTCTTTTTTCTCATGGGTATAAAAGGCACAAAATTTACAGTCAACCCAACAGATATTAGTATAGTTAATATTTCGGTCAACCACAAAGGTTGTTACCCCTTTTGGGTGTAACCTCTTTTTTACCTCGGTTGCCATTCGTCCAAGTGTTTTGAGGTCTGCTTTTTCAATTAGCTCTACGGCTTCGTCTATGGTCATTCTTTTGTTGTTTAATGCACTCATTTGTTTCCTTTTTAATATTAAGCTAAAATCCTGTAGGTTCGATTTCATCGAACGTCAAAATTAAACATGAAAAAAATAATATTTATAGAAATTAAGTTTTAATATCACGTTCGATGAAATCGAACCTACAGATTTAAAATATTAATGTTATTTCTACAGTGGTTTCTCTTTGGGAACTTCTCTCTCTTCAGGTTTTTCAATATTCGCTACTTCCTCTTTACCAATAGCATCAAGTACAGCGTTAATAAAACGTGGAGATTTATCATCGGCTAACGCTTTTGCTAACTCAATTGCTTCATTGATAATAATTCTTTTATCAACACCCTCTATCATAATCTCATAACCTGCTAGACGCATAATTGACTTCTCTACTTTTCCAATAGAGTCATAGTCCCACCCTTTTAGATGTTTTTTTATCTCTGCATCAATAGTTTCTAAATTTTTAATAGTTCCTGCAAAAAGAGCTTTTGAGAACTCTCTTTGTTTATTACGAATTTTATCTTCTTCTAAAATAGTATCTGAAAAGAGTCCAATATCTCTGTTTCCTAAATCATAAGCGTAGAGTAAACCTACTACTGCTGTTCTTGCTTGGTGTCTTGTTGCCATATCTATATTGCCTTATTTAAATATATATAAAAATTCAAAAGGTTGAATTTTAATCTATATTTTTATTAATGCCACAATCCTGTAGGTTCGATTTCATCGAACATGATATTAAAATTCAATTTTTATAAATATCATTTTGTTTTTCATGTTTGATTTTGACGTTCGATGAAATCGAACCTACAGATTTGGAACATTTTATTTATTTCTCTAATGAAGTATAAAGATTCATCATCTCAATAAGCCCTGCCATAGCTTCGCCACCTTTGTTACCTGCTTTTGTCCCTGCTCTCTCAATTGCTTGTTCAATGCTATTAACAGTCAAAAC
>JALUKJ010000256.1 GCA_027056615.1 Campylobacteraceae bacterium
CTGGTTCTGTACCAAAAGCTACAGAACTCATTTTTACCCATGGTTGATTGTGTAGCCATGTTAGGATAGGTTCTATCTTTTTCTCGGCACTGTCCACACTCTCATTTGCACTAAAGGCGATTTGAGCCTTAATAATCCCTGTATCCATTGGTGGCATGGCATCTTTACCAATGGTTGGCATAATATTTTTCATACTTAGTATTAAAAGCATAATAACACTTATGGTTAACATCATTCGACGCAAAAACCAAAATTTACCATTAGAGAAGTTTATAACTCCAACATAAGGTTTAACTAAAAGTCCAATAGTGTTTTGGTAGAGTTTATCAAAAAACTTCTCAATAACGGTTTTACCTGTTCCATTTTTGTAGAGCCATTTTGAGAGACTTGGAATAAATGTAATTGAGAGAAACCACGAAACTAAAAGAGCAATAATAAGCGTTTCAATTAGAGGTTTAAAGATTTTTTCTGGAAAACCACCAACAAACATTAAAGGAAACAAAATAGCAATAGTAGCAATAGTTCCTGCAAAGATAGGGCTTAAGACCTCTTTTGTTCCGTGGGTTATGGCATCTTCTAGCTTTTCATGTCCTTCGTTTAGGTGTCTTTCAATATTTTCTAAAACCACAACTGCATCATCGGTTAGCATTCCAAGAGCTAAGATAATAGC
Organism: Campylobacteraceae bacterium; assembly: GCA_027056615.1. Classification (GTDB taxonomy): domain Bacteria; phylum Campylobacterota; class Campylobacteria; order Campylobacterales; family Sulfurovaceae; genus UBA1140. Next base: position 671 of record JALUKJ010000256.1, read on the forward strand.
TGTATAGATTACAATATTTAGCTCACCACCCATAAGCCATATAATTGCCATAGTTGAGAAGAATACCATAGGAATTGATAGACCTGCGGCGATAATGGCTCTAAAGTTTCCTAAAAAGAGCATAATGACAATAAGCGTATAAATCATAGCATCTCTTAGTGCTTCTAACATATTGTCGTTTGCTTGTTCAATTAAATCTCGTTGTGTATCACTTATCTCAAACTTAATATTTGGGTATTTCTGTTCAAGTTTTGCCATTTCGGCTCGTGCCGATTTACTAACATCTAAAACACTCCCTTTTGGAGCTCTTTGAACGGCGAGGGCTATTGCCTCTTTTGCATTTCCAATATAAGCACTTGTTCGTTTTTTATATCCCCATTTAACATTAGCAATATTGCTAAGTCGCACATTTGGCATAATTTGGAGATTTTTTAACTCTTCAATATTGTCTTTCTCTCCGTAAAATGTAATGGTATAAAAGCTTCCATCACCCTTTACAAAACCTATTGGCATATCACGATTTAGACTCTTAATTGCCTTTGCAATGGTCTCAAAATTGACACCATACCGTTTTGCTTTAAATGGGTCAACCTCTATATTTATAGCACTCTGATAGCCTCCAAAAACCTCTACATTTCCAATTCTTTTATTGCTAAGTAGCATAGGTTTCATAAAACTATCAGCTATCTTTCTAATATCAGCTAAAGAGATAGTTTTATCTTTAGGAGTAAGCGAGATAACATCAACAGGCAGTGTAAAATCTCCTGCTGTATAGATAGCAGGGTTTATATTTGCTGGAAGTTTTGCCTTTGCAATGCTTAGGGCATTTGCCACATCAACAGCGGCCGCATTTAACCCTTTTTCATAGTCAAATTCAGCCTTTACAATAGAAAAACCTGCCACATTAACACTACTTACATCGGTTACAAGTCCCAATCGTGAAATCTCTTGCTCTATGGGTTTAGATACCGTTGAAGTGGCTACTTGTGCTGTTGCCCCTGGTACTTGTGTAATAACAATAACCTGTGGAGGGTTAGCATCTGGAAAAAGATTTTTAGGCAGAGTAATAAGCCCAATAATCCCCATTATAAAAAATGCGACAATTATCGCATAGAGTGTATAGGGTCGTTTATAGAAAAAGTCAAACATATTCTACTCCTCTACTTTTAAGGCGTAACCAGAGGTGAGTTTTAACAAAATATCAGGTTTGGCTACGACTATCTTTTTACCTTCAAGATTGTCTGAAATGGCCACACCTTGCTCTGCACTCTTTAAGACATGAACCTCTTGTGGTTTAGCTCTATTGCCATTAACAACCAATACAAAACTCTTTCCATCTCTATTTAAAATGGCATCAAATGGTAAAAGAGTGGCTTGTTTACTAAAGACAACTACATCTACTTGAATTCTATCGCCTGTCACTAAAGAGTTATCATTGGTGTAGACTTTATACTCATTTAGTCCATGAAAAGTACTATTTAATGAGGTTGCACTATAGAATTTATGGTTTAAAATCACACCTTTAATCTTAGTTTCGTTTGGAACTCTAACTTTTAAGTAGAAGCCATTTTTAGAACGGATTGATAGAAGTGGTTTACCTGGACCACTAATTCCCCCTTGACTCACAAAACTTTTAGATACAACTCCATCAACAGGTGAGGTAATTGTTGCATAAGATAGATTATTTTTAAGTGATACAATCTTCTCTCTTAAAGCATTAATCTTCTCTTTAATAGAGGCTATTTGACTGCTCTCTCTTTGGGACTGCTCAATAGACGCACCTTGCACTTTTAGTAGCTTTATCGTTCTTCTATGTGTGGCTTCTAAGTTTGCTAAAGTGACTTTAGAGGCTCTAATTTGAGATTTAATCTCATTAATAGCACTCTTGGTAGAGGTGGTATCTAATCTGACAACAATCTCACCCTTTTTAACATGCTCTCCTGTCTTTTTTATCTTCTCAACTCTTGCAGGTACTCTTGAAGCAATCTGAACATCATTATCATTGTCAACCTCTGCTAAATAGGGAAGAGTTAACTTGACATTAGATATTTTAGGGCTTATGGTTGAAGCGACTATTGGATAGACAACTGCTTTGGGCGTTGAAGCATCTTTGGCTCTTGCCTCTTTAACCTTTTTAATACCTAAAAAAGCGAGTCCTGCAACTACAGCTATAAATATAATAAACTTTAAAAAACCTTTTACAAATTTCATTGTACTATCTCCTCAATATTGTTAGCATAAATTACTGCTAGTTCCATAAGTGTCTGCCACTTTTGAGCTTTGGCTTGGTATATTTTTGCTTTAGCCTCAACCACATCATCTTCATATCGTAAATACTCCTCTATAGGCATCCTAG
>JALUKJ010000257.1 GCA_027056615.1 Campylobacteraceae bacterium
TTTCTCTATAATTGCAAAACTTTTTATGGACGCTATATTTATGCTTCATAAACACTATTAATTACAAAGGTATTATCATGGCAAGAAGATGTGATGTAACAGGAAAAGGTCCATTGGTTGGAAACAATGTATCTCATGCAAACAACAAAACAAAAAGAAGACAACTTCCTAACTTAAGAAGTGTTAAAATTACTTTAGAAGATGGAACAACTAAAAAAATTAAAGTGGCTGCTTCTACTCTTAGAACAATGAAGAAAAAAGCTGCTCAAGCTACAGCTGAGACAATAGAGGCGTAATTAACGCTTTTAACTATCTATTTTGGCAACTCAAAATAGAATTAAAAAGTTTCTCAACTGGCGAGAGACATCTAAACCACATATAACTCTAAACGATGAGTTATATGTACTTCTAGCACCTTTTAGACTTCCACTTATTTTAACCGTACTAACAATGATGCTTGGTACATTTGGGTATATTTTGATTGACAACATGTCATTGCTTGATGCACTCTATCAAACAGGTATCACTTTTACTACAGTTGGTTTTGGAGAGATGGCTCCAATCTCAGAAATGGGACGTATGTTTACCATTTCACTTATTATATTTGGATTTTTAGTCTTTTCGGTAGCTATTGGTATTATTGTTGATGTTCTCAATAGAGGTGAACTATCTAAAGTTATGAGGGAGAGACGTATGCTCTATAACATTGCACGACTAAAACAACATTTTGTTATCTGTTATCATAATGAATTTACTATTCAAGTAACAAAACTTCTACGTGAAAGTCATATACCATTTGTTGTTATTGACCCCAATGAAAACCTTGAAGAGTTAGCAGAGAAATATAAATACCCATATTTCGTTAAAGCCCAACCTCATACTCAAGTTGCAATTTTAAAGTCTCATCTATCTTCTGCTAAAGGCATTATTACACTTGCAGATAATATTGCTGACAATATTGCAACTATTGCATCGGTTAGACTATATCAAAAAGAGATTAACAGGCGACGAGCATTTTTGATTATATCAAATGCACCAACAGTAACCGATGAAGAGAAACTTTTAAAACTAGGTGCAGATAAGGTAGTAACCCCTACCAATATTATGGCTCAACGTATCAATGCCATGGCAGTTCGTCCAGACATGGAAAACTTGCTTCAAGAGTTTTTATATAGACAAGATACTCCTCTTGATATGGAGGAGGTAAAAATTACCAAAACCTCATGGCTTGTACTAAAAAGAATTAGAGATGCCTCTTTTAGAGAGGTTGCAAATGTAACTATTATTGGCTTAAGACATAAAGATGGAAAGTTTATTCCAATGCCAAAAGGTGATGCTATCATTACAGCAGGAGCAAAACTTTTGCTCATTGGGCCTAGTGATGGTATTAGAAAAGCGAGAAAAATTATACGGAAAACAATTAAACCAGAGGAGATGAATAATGTTTAATCTATTTTCACTAAAAGGTGGACTTAATAATGTAGAGGGATTCTACTGTGATGGTGTCAATGTGGGAATGAAAACAAACCCTGCAAATTCAGGTAGTTCCGATATTGATGGAGATGTTGCTTTTATACGCTCAGTTATACCTTGTAAGGTAACAGCACGTTTTACCTCAAACAAGTTTCAAGCAGCACCCATAAAACACTATCAAAAATATCCAAAAGATTTCAAAACCGATTTTATTTTAATGAATGCTAAAAATGCAAATGCTATGACAGGAGAACAAGGGGTTAAAGATATTGAAAATATATTTAATGAGCTTAAAAAGTATCATAAAGCACAAAACCCTATTATGTCATCTACAGGTGTTATTGGTTATCGTCTAAACCAAGAGAAGATATGCTCTGCTTTAAAAAAATTTGACTACAATGCTAAAAACTCAGATAAAACAGCTCGTTCCATTATGACTACAGACTCCTTTAAAAAAGAGTTAGCTTTTAGAGTTGAACTTGACGATGGAGGCTCTTTTACAATTGGGGCTATCTGTAAAGGTGCAGGTATGATAAACCCAGCCATGGCTACAATGCTCTGCTTTATAACTACTGATGCAAACATTCCAAAAGCTGATATGGAGGAGCTACTAAGCGAGGCAACTGAGGGTTCATTTAATAGAATCTCTGTTGATGGTGATACCTCGACAAATGATACCATTATGCTTCTAGCAAATGGTCTATCTAACTCTTACAACAAAGAGGCATTTAGAGAAGCGTTAAACAAAATTACTTTTGAACTTGCTATGATGATTTTAAAAGATGGTGAAGGTGCTAATAAATTGGTAGCATTTGAAGTAAATGGAGCTATCTCAAATGAAGAAGCAAGAAAAGCCTCTATTGCTCTTTCAAACTCATTACTTGTAAAAACTGCTCTCTTTGGAGAAGACCCTAACTGGGGACGAATTGCCTCAACCATTGGAGCTTCTGGTGTGGAGTGTGACGATACTAAATTAACTATCTATTATGATAACTTAATTATATACTCTAATGAGCAGAGAGAATTAGACCAAAAGAGAGAAGATAAAGCCTATAAGATTATGAAAAATGACTCATTTAAAGTTACTTGTAATTTAGGCTTAGGAGATGGCTCATATACCTCTTATGGCTGTGACCTCTCTTATGACTATGTAAAGATAAATGCTGAATACAGAACTTAAAAAGAGATTAAAACTTATATATTTCTTAATATTATAATATAATTAAAATATATCTAGTTTTTTTAACTAAATGTTACCAACTCTATCCTATAATAGAATTATTAAAAAATAATTAAATATAGGATATAGTTTTGCCACTCAATTTATTAAAATCTATACTTATTACCACTATTCTAACATTGACTATTGTCCCTATGTTTCTATTGATTGCTTCTGATGATACAAAATGGATAGTAATATCCACTATAATTTGGAATATTGGTACACTTTTAGTTTTTTACCCATCTATTTGTTATATTTACCCTCATCTTATTAGTAAAATAGGTGTTTATCTTTTAAATACTATACTTA
>JALUKJ010000258.1 GCA_027056615.1 Campylobacteraceae bacterium
ACCATAACAATAGGTCTGTTGCTATCTAAAGTAGACAACCACTCTTTTAAACGAATGCTTACTGTCTCATAAGACTCACCACCCTCTAAAGTGTAGCTCCATTTGTTAGACTCTCTTGCTTCAAACTGCTCTTTAAGTTCAGTTTTACAATACTCTTTTGTCTTCCCCTCAAATATACCATAATTTACCTCTTGAATTCTCTCATCAAATACTATCTTATCTTTGTCAAAGCCTATAACATCGGCTATAATCTTAGCTGTACTTGATGCTCGTCCTAAAGGAGAAGAATAAAAATCAAACTCATCTATCTCTTTTAGATACTTTTGTAGTTTCTCTCCATTGGCTTTTGCTTGTTCTTCTCCTTTTGAAGTTAAAGGTGAGTTAAGTTGTCCCTGATAACGTCCTTCTGCATTCCAAACAGTCTGTCCATGACGAATCAGATAAATTCTAGGTAACCTCATTGGCTATCTCTTTTTAGTTAAATGTTCCATACCATACCAAATAGCACCTAACAAAACAGCTAATACTACAAAAGGAACCCAAGGGTAGGCTTTAAATGCTTCAAAAAGAGATTTAATTGTATCTCCTGCATAAAATGCACTTAGCATAATAACAGTTACAAAAAATATAGAGGCAAAAACATTATAGAAACCAAACTTTTTAAAGTCATAACGTGAAAGTGCCATAGAGATTGGAACTAGTGTCTTAATGCCATATAGAAACTTCTGAATAAAGATTGCCCAAACTCCATATTTTCGTAAAATTAACGTAGAGAGTGCAATTTTTCGTTTATGCTTTTCAAAGTAGGGTTTAATCTCATTTTTTTGATACTTTCCAAGATAAAATAGAAACATATCACCAATAAAGTTAAAAAATATTCCAATTGCTAAAGAGATGTAGAGGTTCATCTCTCCCATATACGATAAGACACCTGCCGCAGCGGTAAAAACCAGTGAGCCACCAAAAGAGAAAAAAGCTAATGCCAAATAGCCCCATGTACTTAAACTTGTTAATGTATCTTCCAAAAATAACCTTTAATTTTTTTAAAGATTATAGTATGATTTCTTAAAAATTAGGCTTTGATTATGTTTGAGACACTCCTATCTATTATTTTTGTTTATGTTTTTATCTTTTTGGGCTACCTTGCAAAGCGTATATTTAAAGATGATATGAACTCTAAAACACTTACACTATTTTCTGTATATTTTCTACAAGCCTTTGTAACAGTTTGGGGATTTTCTACAGCAAAACTCTCTAGCGAACACTTTTTTGTACCTCTTTACTATATTGGGACTATTTTTGTTATACTTCTACCTACAATTTTTGTAGCTAAAAAGTTTATAAAAGACCCAAAAGAGAGAGCCATTGTAAGTATTGCTGGATTTGTTGGGAACACGGGAAATATTGGTATTCCTCTTGGTATTGCCCTTTTTGGTATGGAGTCAGTTATCTATACTACATTAATTAATATTGCTAATGTTTTTGTGGTCTATATTTTAGGAGTTTACATCTACTCTCGTGGTTCATTCTCTATTAAAAAATCTCTTTTCAATATTGTTAAAATTCCTATTATTCCAGCTTCTATCATTGCCATACTTATCAATATCAACCATATTCAACTAGCCCCACAAATCAAAGAGTTCTTTAAAATGGGTGCTTATGCAGGAATTGTATTGCAACTTTTTTTACTTGGTACATTCCTTTATGGCATAAAACTTAAAGAGATTAAAAAGAGACTCTATATAACAGTGCTATCTCAAAAATTTATTATAATCCCTTTGGCTACAGCGTTTATACTTAGCTTTAGCCATCTATCACCTTTAGTACAAGGAGTTATCTTTATGGAGATGATGGTTCCACTTGCTATTGCAAATATAAACCTTGCTTCGCTTTATGACTGTAACCCTCAAGAGGTTACTGGGCTTATTTTTGTTAGTACTTTGATGTTTGTGCCTATTTTATTTATATTAGGGAAAGTTATAAAATTATTTTATATCTAATAAAAAAGTAACCAAAGAGACAAGCTCAACCTTAACCCCATCTTCCTCATAACTACTCTCTTCACCATAAGTTACAATCAACCCCTTATCTAACTTATACTGCTTACAAGCATTAACCAACCCCTTAAACTCTCTAGCTCGTGTCTTTTTATTTTCCATCTTATAAGTAACTTGTATGGCTTGAACAACTCTACCTTTTTCTACAACCACAAAATCACACTCTGATGTTCTGTCTGTATGATAATATATCTCTTTTTCTCTTCGTCGTAGTTCTAAAAAAACAGCATTTTCCATAGACTTTCCAATGTCATCTGAAAATTTATAAAGTACTGTATTATTAAAACCCATGTCTATACTATAAACTTTTTTGTCTGTTTGAGTAGTAATCTTTTGACTATATCTATCAAGGGTCAAACTCAAGTAAATATCTTCTACATATCCCAAATATTCATAAAGACTGTTTTTACCAATTTTAAAACCACTTGATTTTAGGTCATTGTAGATTTTATTGACAGAGACTATCTTGGTAGAAGAGGCTAAAATACGCTTTAAAAAGAACTTTAACGCTTCTATGTTTTTAATAGAAAATCGCTCTATCAAATCTTTGTAAATCATCACATTATAATAGTCTTGCAAAATTTTTTCTCTAATTATATCATCAAAAAGAAGCGTTTCAGGAAAAGCCCCCTCATATAAAAAATTCTCTAAACGATTATGAATAAATGCTAAACTTTTCGTACTATAGAGGTCAACTTCTATCTTTTCAAAAGCCAAATATTCACGAAAAGAGAGAGGAAAGACCTCATAAGTAATGGTTCGACCACGCAAAGAGGTAGCAATGTCTCGACTCAAAAGTTTTGAGTTAGACCCTGTAATAAAGATATTTTGACTCACACTATCATAAACACGCCGAACAAACTTCTCCCACCCATCTACATTTTGAATCTCATCAAAAAATAGATAGGTATCACTCATCTCTATCTCTGGATAGAGT
>JALUKJ010000259.1 GCA_027056615.1 Campylobacteraceae bacterium
ATGTAACCCATTCTACTTTTAATAATTATATGATTTTTAGCTTTTAAAACACTACATTTTTTTTAAATCATTTCTATTATTAGACAAGTTGATTCTTTTACACAAAGGGAATATTATAGACCTAATGAACGTAATCACAAATTAACCCCCAAGCCTCTCTATTGTCGCCAACAACTCTTTTCTCGACTCTTCAAAAACCAAAAGCCTATCCCTATTCTCATGCAACTTTTCCCATAACAATTTAGCCTTTTTAGGGTGTATCTCTTCTATAGAATTTTTAAAATATAGATTCCCTTTTGTAGAACATTGAATTATTCCATTAGATGTTTTAATAAGTGGTTTATTGACATAGAGTTCTCTAATGACTTTAATAAACATGGTCAAATCATTGAGATTACGCTTGATATTAAACTTTAGTCTGTGTACTCTTCTTCCTTTTTTTATCTCTTCAAATGTAAATATGATGTCTGAAAACTTATCTAAATCTTTTTGTGCTTGGAGTAGGACTTTTGTTTTAAAGTTTTTATAAAGTAAAAGGCTATTTGGTACTTTTAGTTTATTCATAAGAAGCTCAACTTCCACATCAAAAAAACCTCTATAGGCTTCATAGGTAAGTAACATATACAACTCTTTGCTGTACTTGCTTCTCATTGGTAAAAGGGAGCTAAGAGAACCTTTAGAAAATCTATTATTGATACCTATAAGATAAGGTTTTAGCCGTGAATCAAAAGAACAAGAGAGATTTCCTGCATCATAATCAAAATGTTTGAACCAACCAATGACACTCCAATGTTTGCTATCTAATCTTCCATTTATTGGTAATAATAGAGGTTTACTCATGAGACTAATCGCCATATCTTTTAACTGTTTAGAGTTTAATTTTCTCTCCATCTTTTTCTCTAACTCTTCAATTGTAAAACAATACTCTTTGAACTCTGTATCCTCTTTTTTGATTTGGCTAATAATTGTTAAAACAAAATCAATCTCTGTACGAGATAATGGAGAAGAAGCATTGGTTAATTCTATTTTCTGTTTTACTATTTTTCTTTCGTTAAATCCGTTTTGCTTTTCCATTTTTTATATCTTTCTTTATGATGTTTAATATTGTGGCTACTAAAAATAATTTTAGTATCTTTTTGGTTAGACTCTACTGAACTTACGATTATAAAAAGTAGCCTTTCGATTATGAAAAGTCATATTTGAGTGATGAAAAGTAGATTTTCAGAGGTTTTTATATTGAAAAGATGGATTTTTTTTCGATAAAGGCTCTTAATTAGTCTAAAAAATGATGATTATAAAAAGTAGCCTTTCAATTATAAAAGGTAGTGTTTGAGTTATGAAAAGTAGCTTATTGATTATAGAAAGTAGCTTTTAGGTCTATTAAATCCCTAAAAATAGTCACTTGGAGGGTGTCGTAGCTTTATAGCTTGTTAGCTTTTTAAAGAGGATAGAGGGTATATATGCTAGTCCATAAACTACCTATCATTTTTAGTTTACTATTCACTTAATTTGTTATAATTTTAATAGTAAATAGAAGGATTTTGATGCAGTTGGAAAAAGAAAAGATTATATCTATATAGACAAAACAGATTTGTAACTATTCAGTGGTCTTGAAAAGCCTATATTTAGGGATTTTAAAAAGTATAAAAGTTGAAATTTTGACTAAAAAAGCTCAAAAATGGTTGTTTTTTGCACTTATTTAGTAATAAAAGCCCAAGAAATAGGCTTTTTATATAGCTGAATAGTTACACAGATTTTAACTCATATTCCACTTTCCAAGTTAGAATACATATAAAAAAGGAGCAAAAAATGCAAATCACACTAAATATCCCAAATGAACAACTATTTGAAAAGATATTATGGTTATTGAACCGTTTTAAAAATGATGGTGTAGAGATAATAACGAATATGCAAAGAGCTAAAACCATAGAGAAGAACCCACAATTAAAACAGTTTGAACAGATTATCAATACTAGAAGTAAAAACAGTATTAAAGTTGATGAAGCTATAGTTTTAAATCCTCAGAGTAAGTTGAGCAATGATATATCTTGATAGCAATGTTTTGCTTTATGCAACACTTTCAGAAGTTGATACACAAAACCAACAAGATAAAGCGATAGAGACACTTAAAGAGCTTATAGATAGTGAGACACTATCATTTGTTAGAGATGAAAAGGAGAACTTTAGTAGCGAACTGATGCAGATATTAAATAATGATTATGCTTTTAAAAACTCTTTTGATTTATATCATGTTGCATTTGCCAACTCTTATGGTTGTCAAAGATTATTGACTTTTGATAAAGGGTTTAAGAAATTTGGTGGTATTTGTAATGTAGAGATTGGTATTTTAAAATGAAAAACCTACCAATAGAAATCCAAACATTCCAAATAGAAGTCACTATTTTGGGTTATTTTAGAAAAAAAGGATAAGAGATGAGTGATATAAGTCGTAAAGATAGAATTGAAGATGAAATTATAGTGGATTGTTATGATGAGTATGAGATGGCAATGGGTTGGTTATGCTACCTCAATGATAATCTAACTTTCCCTTTTGAAGCCTCGATTATTGGAGATATTAGAATTGGCTCTCTTCAAGAAGGAGATAGTGTTAATGTGACAGAGTTTATCAATAGTGATAAGAATGATGTCTCTGTTTACAATTTTATAGCTACCGTTGGGATTGAAAAAGATGGACATATTTATGATATTCCTTTAGTCAATCTTAAGAGTGTTGATTGTGAGAATGATACTTTTAATGCGATTGAGGATTGGCGTTATTGGTGTGAGGAGTTTTAAATTTTTATATTAAAAATAATGTAAATTAAAATAATCTCTTCAAACCTCATCAACTAAGTTTTGTATATAAAATCATCTTTGAAACAGTGTAGGTCGGGTTGCCCTCATCCCGACAGCAATTGGTATAAATAAATATTTTATCGTTCAATATATATGCC
>JALUKJ010000260.1 GCA_027056615.1 Campylobacteraceae bacterium
CACTATTTATTTCTATGTTTGATATTTTGTAGTATAATTAAAAAAAGGAGTAGACAATGAGATATATTTACCTATTTATCTTTTCATTTTCAATTTTAAGTGCTGGGGGAGGAATTTTGAATGTGGATTGGTCTTCCATAACCACTAAAGGTCAACAAAAATCTTCTGTTCCCTATGCTAAAGTTTTAAAAGATGGGATTAAAGATGTTCATCTTCCTGTATATTTAAGTAGACAATTTGCTTATAATAAAAATATGGTTGTAGTATCAGATAAAGATTTTTATACTATCTCTATTGATTTAGATGGGTCAGTGGTTACCTTTAGTGGTGATAGAACCTATCAAGAGAGTGTTTCACCTAAAAATCCTGAATTTCAAAAGATAGAAAAAGCCTCTCCTCCTGTGGAGTATAACTTCGCTGAGGGTATTATGAGTGCAGATTTTAATCGTCATGGAGTTAACTACACTATCAATATAGAGTGTGAAAATCCTAAAAAAGATAAGCGATGTAAAAAGATAGATTATATTTCCTCTCTCTACCATTCATTGGTTTTGGTAGGAGGTAGACCATGAGATATATTATTTTAATACTAATTCTATTTTTTTTTACAGCCTGTATTAAAAAAGAAGATAGGGCACTAAAAAGCTTAAAGGGGTTCTCCTATACTCCTGCTGGAAAGTTAGTTCCTATAAAAAGTGGTAAAGGTAGAGTAGGGGATACATATATTTATGCCCCAGGTATTCGTTTTCCTATTGAGAAAGCACCAGCTTATATAAACTCTCAGGTTTATGGAATTGGTGGTTACTTAGGAGCTAGGGGTTCTCTTTGTGATAAGAGAAATTATCAGTACCCATGGCATGATAATTATTGTGAAAAACGTGGTTGGAAAATGCCACTTTGTCCATCAGGAAAGGGACATCAAGGAGATGATATTCGTACTGCTACTTGTGAAAACAAGAAGTATCATGCTGTAGCAGTTGAAGATGGGGTCATTGTCTCTATTGGAAAATATACAGTAAGTTTGCGTGGAAAATCTGGAAGAACCTATCGCTATTTGCACTTAGACCCTAAAACATTACAAGTGAGAAGAGGGCAAAGAGTAAAAAGAGGTCAGAGAATTGGTTTAGTCTCTAACTATATGGGTAAAACCAAAACCTCTATACATCTTCATTTTGATATGAGACAGACAATTAAAATAGGTAATAGGTCAAAATCTATATTTGTTCCACCCTATACCTCTTTGGTCGATGCTTATAAACGATTACTTCAGGGAAATCCGTAATATGTTACTTTTCTTCCCATTACTATTAACATATTTTAACTCTTAAATTATGTTATTCCTTGTTTCTCTAAGATTTAAAAAACAACTGTGTAGATAGTCAACAACTAAGAGAAAATTACTCCTTATAATATTAGTATTAATTTAAGATTATCATGCATAAGCGTATAATAATCTCAACTTTAAAATTAATAAGGAGTCTCCATTGAATATTCATGAATATCAAGCGAAACAGGTTTTCGCTCAATATGGTGTACCAACACCTAGAGGTATCATAGCAAACACACCAGACGAAGCAGTTGCTAACGCAAAAGAGTTAGGTGGAAATATTTGGGTTGTAAAAGCTCAAATCCACGCAGGTGGTAGAGGACTTGGTGGTGGTGTTAAACTTGCTAAGTCTCTTGATGAGGTAAGAGAACTTGCAAATGAAATTTTGGGAATGACTTTAGTTACTCACCAAACAGGACCAGAGGGAAAATTGGTTCAGAAAGTATATATTGAAGAGGGTGCTGATATTAAAGATGAGCTTTACCTTTCTGTTGTTCTTGACCGTGCTGTTGAGATGCCAATTATTATGGCTTCTACTGAAGGTGGAATGGATATTGAGACTGTAGCTGAAAAAACACCTGAAAAAATTATTAAAGTAGCTGTTGACCCTGCGTTTGGTTTTCAAGGTTACCATGGTAGAGAGCTTGTTTTTGGTTTAGGAATTACTGATAAAGCAGAACAGAAAAAGATGATTCAATTTGCGTCTAAACTCTATAACGTTTATATGGATAAAGATGCAGAGATGATTGAGATTAACCCACTTATTAAAACAGGTTCGGGTGATTTTATTGCACTTGATGGAAAAATGGGATTCGATGACTCTGCACTTGGACGACATCCTGATATTGAAGCTATGAGAGATATTTCAGAGGAAGACCCAGATGAGAGAGAAGCTTCTCAATATGGTCTTAGCTATATCGCTCTTGATGGAGAGATTGGTTGTATGGTAAATGGTGCTGGTCTTGCTATGGGTACAATGGATACTATTAACTACATGGGTGGAACTCCTGCAAACTTCCTTGATGTGGGTGGTACAGCAAATGCTGAAACAGTTGCTAAGGGGTTTGAGATTATTCTTAAAAATCCAAATGTAAAAGCTATCTTTGTAAATATTTTTGGTGGAATTGTACGTTGTGATAGAATTGCAAATGGTATTTTAGAAGCGACTAAAATGGTAGATGTAAATGTACCTGTTATTGTAAGACTTGATGGAACAAATGCACCAGAGGCAGCAGAGATTCTTAAAAATGCAAATATTGACAATGTTATTGCAGCAACTGACCTTGGTGATGGTGCAGCAAAAGCAGTAGCAGCAGCAAAAGGAGAGAAATAATGAGTATTTTAGTTAACAAAGATACAAAAGTAATTGTTCAAGGTTTCACAGGTAGTGAGGGTACTTTCCACTCTGAGCAGTGTATGGCGTATGGAACTGATATTGTAGGTGGTGTAACCCCAGGTAAAGGTGGTCAAACACACTTAGGTAAACCTGTATTTAACACAGTTAAAGAGGCAGTTAAAGCAACTGGTGCTACTGTATCTATGGTTTTCGTTCCACCTGCATTTGTTGGGGACGCAGTAATGGAAGCAGCAAGTGCAGGAATTGAACTTG
>JALUKJ010000261.1 GCA_027056615.1 Campylobacteraceae bacterium
AATTTATTCAAAAGAACTTTTATTCTAATTCTGCGATATAATACTTTTAAAAAACACAAGGAATAACAAAATGGCAATGATACTATTACCAATAGCACAAGGATTTGAAGAGGTTGAAGCAGTCTCTTTAATAGATGTACTTAGACGAGGTGGAATAGCTGTTAGAGTAGCCTCGGTTGACCCACACAAAGATGACAATTTAGTTTTAGGAGCAAATGGCATTACAATACAAGCTGATACCAATATTAAAAATGTTGTATCTGATGATTTTGATATGATTTTACTACCTGGTGGTTGGGAAAACACCTATACTTTAGCAGATAATGAAACTGTACAGAGTCTACTAAAAGAGTTTAAAGCCAAAGATAAAATAGTTGGTGCTATCTGTGCTGCACCTTACGCTCTAAATAAAGCAGAAGTTTTAGGAGATGACTATACATGTTACCCTAGTGTAGAAGATGAAATAGCTAAAGAGGGATATAGAGATGACCAAGCTGTTGTAGTTGATGGAAATATTATGACCTCAAGAGGGCCTGGAACTGCTCTTTGTTTTGGACTAGATATTGTTAAAAAGTTTTCAGGAGAAGATAGTTATAAGGCAGTTAAAGAGGGTATGTTGTTGGATTTTTGTAACTAAATATAGTGTCGGAGTAAACTCTTCCGACACAAACAACTAAACTAAAGCCTCAACCATCTCTTTTATCTCTTTATAATCAACAATTTTATTATCTCCTGCAACACGTTCAAAAGAGTTATATCCTAAATTATCAAACTCTTTTTTAAGATTATGAGGAATTCTATTTATAAATCGTTCATACTCTTCACGTTTCATTCCCTCTTTATTATCTAAAAACTCTAAATCTTGTGCAATCCGTGCAATAAGTACTTTTTCATTCTCTTTGGTAATATTTTCAAGTCTATCAAAGCTACTATTAACATCATTTAGCATTTTAGAAAAATCATTTTTATTCTCTTTTGCATACTCTTCTAAGTTTTTTCTCAAAGTTTGAAGCCCTAAAAGCTCATTGTGCAAGGTATCATTACTATTTTTCAATGATTCTACAGTCACTTCCAACTTATCAACCTGCTCAGTTAAAGAACCCAACAACTTAAGATACCAAACAGCAAAAAAACTAGCAACAGTAGCAAGTACAGCAAAAGGGAAAATAAAAAAATCAGTTATAAAACTACTAATAAGTGCAATAATCCCAAATATTCCTAATCCCATAAAAAAGAGTGCTGGAGTATTCGATTTAGTATCGTGAAACATATTTTTATAGAGTGAAAATAGCATTTTCATGGCTATCCTTTTTTGTTGAAAATATAGTCAAAGGTAGATAAGAGAGGACTTAGTTTGTGAAAAGCATTAAAATCTAAAGTCTATTTTACGATATAATTTGATTATATCAACTTTTTAAGGCAACTAATGTCACAAGAACCTAACGAAAATACACCACAAATAAATACCAAACCAAAATTTACTCACCTCCACCTACATACCGAATTTTCTATGTTAGATGGAGCTAATAAAATTCCTGTTTTAGCTAAAAAAATTAAAGAACTAGGCATGGATAGCGTTGCTATGACCGACCATGGAAACATGTTTGGAACAATTACCTTTTATAATGAGATGAGAAAAAATGGTATTAAACCCATTATTGGGATGGAAGCCTACATTCATAACGAAGATGATATAGGAGATAAATCGACAAGAAAACGTTTTCACCTCTGTCTCTATGCCAAAAATGATGTGGGGTATAAAAATCTTATGTATCTTAGTTCACAAGCTTTTATGCATGGATTTTACTACTATCCACGAATTAACTGGAAGATGTTAAAAGAGAACTCCGAAGGGCTTATATGCTCATCGGCTTGTCTACAAGGAGAGATAAACTGGCATCTGAACCTTAGTGAACGAAATGTTAAAAATGGAGCGTTAGGGTATGAAGAGGCAAAAAGAGTAGCCTTACGTTACAAAGAGGTCTTTGGTGATGACTTCTATATGGAGATTATGCGTCATGGAATTGACCATCAATACAACATTGACAAGCAGATTATTCAACTTAGTCAAGAGACTGGTATAAAGATTATTGCTACTAATGACACCCATTATACCCTACAGTCCGATGCTGATGCACATGAGGCGTTTATGTGTATAGCCATGAACAAACTCTACGATGACCCTAACCGTATGCGTCACTCGGTGCATGAGTTTTATGTTAAGTCACCCCAACAGATGGCAGAGCTATTTGCTGATATGCCTGAAGCTATAGAAAACACACAAGAGATAGTAAATAAGTGTAACTTAGAGATAAAACTAGGAAATCCAACCCCACCTAACTTTAAATTTGCAAGACAAGTAGCACAGGAAGAGAGTATAACACTACCTGAACCAGACAAAGAGTACTCTTTAGCAAATGACAGTACTCTCTTTACCCATCTATCAGAACAAGGGCTTGAAAAGCGTTTAGCCATAGTTCCAGAGGAGAAACATCAAGAGTATCGTGACCGATTGCAAGTGGAGATGGACATTATTAATTCTATGAAGTTCCCTGGGTATATGTTAATTGTATGGGAATTTGTTGATGCAGCCAAGCAGATGAAAATTCCTGTGGGTCCTGGGCGTGGGTCGGCAGCAGGGTCACTTGTAGCCTACTCCCTAGAAATCACCGACATAGACCCCATGCCTTACGGTCTGCTCTTTGAGCGTTTTTTGAACCCTGAACGTGTCTCCATGCCAGATATTGACATGGACTTTTGTCAAGCACGTCGCCAAGAGATTTTGAACTACGTTATTAATAAATATGGGCGTGTTAACGTCGCTCAAATCATTACTTTTGGGAAGCTTCAAGCTAAAGGGGTTATTCGTGATGTGGCTCGTGTGCTTGACATGCCCTACTCCCAAGCCGATGCGATGGCAAAACTTATTCCTGATGAGTTAGGAATTAATTTAACTAAGTCTTATGAAAAAGAGCCAAAGATAAAAGAACTTTGTGACAGTAATCCTTTAGCTAAACGTACTTGGGATTATGCTTTAGCTCTTGAAGGTCTAAACCGAAATGCAGGAACTCACGCAGCAGGGGTGGTTATCTCCAATGAGCCTCTTTGGAAAAAGACACCTATCTTTAAACCCACAGGGCAAGACACCCTAGCAACCCAATACAATGGAAAATATGTTGAAGATGTTGACCTCATCAAGTTTGACTTTTTAGGTCTTAAGACCTTAACAGTCATTGAAGAGGCACTACAACTCATTGAAAAACGTCATGGAAAACGGATTGATTTTATTAAAGAGGACATTAACGACCGAGCAGTTTACGACTACATCTCTACTGGTGATACTTTAGGACTCTTTCAGATTGAATCAGCAGGTATGCAAGACCTTGCCAAAAAGCTAAAACCAAGTGGATTTGAAGATATTATTGCGATGTTGGCACTCTACAGACCAGGACCAATGGAGTCTGGAATGCTAGATGACTTTGTAGAGCGTAAACATGGACGAGCTGAAATTACCTACATGTTCCCTGAACTTGAACCTATCTTAAAGCCTACCTATGGGGTTATTGTCTATCAAGAGCAAGTTATGCAGATTGTACAGACCATTGGTGGGTTTAGCCTTGGTGGGGCAGACTTAGTACGTCGTGCGATGGGTAAAAAGATTAAAGAGGAGATGGACAAGCTAAAAGAGGAGTTTGCCATTGGTGCAGGTAAAAAAGGGTTTGATATGGGGGTCGCTAGAGAGCTGTTTGACCTGATTGTTAAGTTTGCAGGGTATGGTTTTAACAAATCTCACTCGGCAGCGTATGCAATGATTACCTTTTATACTTCATTTTTAAAATACTACTACCCAACCGAGTTTATGGCTGCGATTTTAACGCTAGAGAAAAACAATACTGACAAAGTAGTAAAGTACGTTGATGAACTTAAACGCCTAAATATTACACTGCGTCCACCCAATATTAACCGTTCAGACTTAGTATTTCAAGCTGATGAGATAGATGGTGAAAAGATAGTCTTCTTTGGTATGGGTGCTATTAAGGGTGCTGGTGACGTGGCTATCAACTCCATTATTCAGACACGAAATGAGGGTGGAGAGTTTAAAGATATGAGCAACTTCGTCTCTCGAATAGATGCTTCTAAAGTTAACAAACGTGTTATTGAGTCTTTAGCTAAAACAGGAGCATTTGATGACTTTGGTCACTCTCGTTGTGCCTTAATTAGTCAAGTTGAGGAGATTACCGAAACAGCAGGAAAAGCGATGATGGCTAAAAAACAAGCCGTTGGTTCTCTATTTGGTGATGCAGAGGAGATGACTAACGTTTCAGTCAACATTAAAGATATGCCAGAGTATGACCTACTTGATATTTTAGCACTTGAAAAAGAGTCCTTAGGTTTCTACGTTTCAGGTCACCCACTAGATAAATATAGAGAACAATTAGACCAAATAAACTATACTCTAAGCTCAGAGATAGATGACCTAGCTGATGGTTCACAAGCCCTATTTATTGGTAAAATTGAGGAGATAAACACACGTATCTCTAAAAAAGGAAATAAATTTGGTATTGCTAATATTATGGATTTGCATGGAAACATTGAGTTGATGCTTTTTGAAAATAGGCTACAAGAGTTAGATGAAGATTTTGACCTTGATAAACCAATAGCCTTTAAAGTAAAAATTACCAAAGATGATAACTTTACTCGTATGAATATTTTAAAGATTGAGTCACTTAAAGATGCCAAAAAAGAGAAAGTTAAAGTCAAAAAAGAGGAAAAACACATCCCTGAACCTATTGCAGACCCTGTAGTTTTAGCAATGAATCTACTCCCTGATGAAAAGATGATAGAAGAGCTATATTGTCTTGCTCAAAGATACCCAGGAAAACACCCTCTTCAGCTCACTATTAAATCTAAACTTCAAGAGGTACTTATTGAGTCTAAACTTAAAGTGAGTCGCTCTATTTTACTTGATGCTAAAGAGCTTGGAGTTTATGAGGAGGAGAAGTTGGTGGTTGGAGGCTAAAAAATCCTACAACTTAACCTTCAAATGCTCAACACGCTCATTAGAAGCCTCAATATCACTCAACTTCACCTCACCACTTTGGATAAGTTGCTTAATTGTATTGACTAAAGTTGATGTCTTTACCATACTTTTAACAGAGAGTTGATTTCCAAAGAGTAAAATGTCATCTCCTGCGTTGATGGCTAGTTTTAGGGTATTTCTTAAGCCATATTTTTTGTTAATAGCTCCCATCTGTAAATCATCTGTAATAACTACACCATTAAATCCAAACTCTCCTCTTAGTTTTCCATTGACAACTTTTTTAGAGAGTGAAGCTGGGTATCTACTATCTAGCTTTGCATTAAATACATGAGCAACCATAACACTGTCAATCGTTTGAGTTTGTGCTAACATTCTATATGGCTCTAGCTCTATATGTTTCCAAAGTTTGGTAACATCTACAAAACCTTTGTGGGTATCACCTAAAGATGAACCATGACCTGGAAAATGTTTGAGTGAAGTTAAAACACCATTGTCGTGCATTGCATTCATAAAGATTGAAGCATAGTGAACTACCTGTTTAGGGTCTGCACCAAATGAACGACCAAGTTTATAGATAACGTGATTTCGTTTATTGATAGCCAAGTCAACATCTGGTGCTAGATTATAGTTAATACCAACTGAGATAAGCTCTGCTCCCATATTTTCATAATATTGTTTTACTTTTGTATCTGAATATTTAAGAACATCTTTAGCCTTTGGAAATTTACCATAGAAACCATATTTAGATTTTAGACGTTGTACTTTACCCCCCTCTTGGTCAACTGCAATAAGAAGCTTTCCATCTTTTGAACAAGCCTGTAACTCTTGAGTTAGTTTTGCAACCTGAGATTTACTTGAAATATTTTTAGCTTGTTTATGATTTATAGGATTTACATCAAACAGAATAACCCCTGCAAGGTCATACTTTTTAATATCTCTACAAATTTGTGAATTTTGTGGTGCTGAAGTTCCCATAAAACCTACCATAAGCATAGAGCCTATCTTCTTGTCTAGTGTTTTATTTAGATGATTTTCTTCTATATAACTTGTATTTGTAGCACAAGAATTCAATGTTAATAATAGTGATATTAAAATACCTTTTTTTATCATTTTGTTACCTTTTATAATTTTTTTATCTATTATACCCAATAGGACTATCTTTATTTGAATTATTTCGCTATAATTCGCAAAATTTCTGCAAGAGTATATCAAATCCTCTTATTTTTAGGACTTTAATTTAATGTCCTAACCATTAAGCATCATAATATTACACTTAAATTGTGTGACTATTTGGTATCAGTTGCAAAAATTGGGGTTATCAAACGCCATTTATTAACTATGAATACTATTAGCCAACTATTTTCGTTTTAAATAAGCACCAATACCATACCCTAAAAAAATTACTATAAAGAAGACATTTATGACATTTGACGAATTTAATTTCAAAGAAACACTTAATCAAGCCATTAAAGATGCTGGTTTTACAGAACCAAGTCCTGTTCAAGCCGATGCTATTCCACTTATTTTAGAAGGTCATGACCTTATTGGACAAGCACAAACAGGAACAGGAAAAACAGCAGCATTTGGGCTACCTGTTATTCAACAGATGAGTGGAAATAAAGGTGTCGAAGCACTAGTTATTGTACCTACTCGTGAACTTGCTATGCAAGTTTCAGACGAACTTTTCCGTTTTGGAAAAACAGCAGGATTTAAAACTGCTACTGTTTATGGTGGTACAGCCTATAACAAACAGATTGAGAGAATCAACCAAGCCAATATTATTGTAGCAACACCTGGGCGACTACAAGACCTTTTAATGTCTAAAAAAATCAAACTCAATCCATCTTTTGTTATTTTAGATGAAGCTGATGAGATGCTTGATATGGGATTTTTGGACGAAATTAAAAATATCTTTACTTTTTTACCAGAAAAACGTCAAACACTGATGTTTTCAGCAACTATGCCTAAACAGATTAAGATTTTAGCAGAGCAAATTCTAAACAATCCAAAATCTGTAACTATTACGAAAAGTGAAAGAACCAATACGGATATTGAACAAATTTTTTATGTGGTAGCAGACTATGAAAGAGATGATGCCCTTTTACGATTGATTGACTACAAGAACCCTAACAAATGTATTATCTTTTGTAGAATGAAAAAAGAGGTAGATAGACTATCTTCATATATGACAGCACAAGGGTTCAAAGTTGCAGCGCTTCATGGTGATATGGAACAGAAACAGAGAGAACATACTATTCGTTCATTTAAACAAGGCTTGGTAGATATTTTTATTGCTACGGATGTTGCTGCTCGTGGTCTTGATGTAAATGATGTTACTCATGTGTTTAACTACCATATTCCATTTGACTCTGAATCTTATGTACATAGAATTGGACGTACAGGACGTGCAGGAAATAAAGGTGAAGCAATTACTTTAGTATCTCCAAATGAACTTAGAACCATTAAACGAATTGAAAGAGATGTAGGTACTGTAATGGTTTCAGATGTTATTCCAACACGTCAAGAGGTTCAAACACGTAAAGATGATGACTTGTTAACTCAAATTGCTAACACAAAAATTACTACTTCTGCTAAAGAGATGGTAAAAAGCCTTCAACATGACCTTGATATTGTAACTATTGCACATCTTTTAGCTACTATTGTTCAAAAAGAGATTGATGTAAAAGGTAAAGACATAATCGGTCTTGGAAGTGAAGAGGTTAAAGCACTTATTGAGAGAGCAAAAAATTGGAAAGGTGGAGACCGAAATGGTGGTCGTGGACGAGGAAGAAACCGAAGCCGTGGTGGTAACCGTGGACGTGATGGAGAGCGTAGACGAAGTGGAGGAGGAAACAGAGACAGTAGAAATGGTGGTGGTCATCGGGGAAGTCGTAATGGTGGAGGAAATAGAGGCTCATCTCACTCATAAATTATTTAAAAGAAAGAGAATTAATAAATTCTCTTTATTTAGCTAAAATTATAATCTTTAATTTTTACAAACTTTAAAATTACACAATAAATACATAATAGATACGATATAATAAAACCTTTAAAAAATTAAATTCGTTTCAAAGGATAAATATGAAAAAAATACTTTCAATAATCACTCTTATACTTATAACCCTTACCGTCACAATTAATGCCCAAGAGCCTATCTCTTTTACTCTTACTACTATTAATGACAAAAATATAACTGTTTCAGAAACAAAAGAGGGATTAGATTTTCATGAATTTAAAGGAAAAGCTGTTATTTTAACTCTTTTTGGACATAGATGCCCACCTTGCAAAAAAGAGATTCCAGAACTAATTGAACTTACTAATGAACATAAAAATGATTTAGAGATTGTTGCTGTTGAAGCACAACTATATCCAAAAGATAGTCTTAAAGAGTTTGTAGCAGAACATAAGATGAATTATAATGTTGTTGCAGGATATGACCATAATGATTTTATTGCTTATATTGCTAACAGAGCTGGATACTCAAAAGGAATACCTCTTCCTCTTTTAATTGCAATTAATAAAGATGGCG
Organism: Campylobacteraceae bacterium; assembly: GCA_027056615.1. Lineage (GTDB taxonomy): Bacteria > Campylobacterota > Campylobacteria > Campylobacterales > Sulfurovaceae > UBA1140. The sequence goes on from JALUKJ010000261.1 coordinate 8,571, forward strand.
AAGTTGAGAGTGTTCAAGCAGGACTTATTGGTAAAAGTGAGTTAGAACAATTAATTAAAGACTTAAATGAGTAACTTTTAACTCATAAATAAAAGGTAATAAATGAAAAAAAATGCACTTATAAAATTATTTATACTATCATCTATACTACTGTTCAATAGTGGTTGTATCTCTAAATTTTTTAGAGATACTCAAGAAGCAACTAAAAATAATAAAATTATATCTACTTCTAATATACCAACACCTAATTTTAAAAATATTGCTGCTGAATGTTCTGATGATATCAATAAAGAAAGTGCATGTAACAAAGGACGTATAAAACCTACAGAACTTAAACCAAAAGTTGTTACAAAAATAGGTGAAATCCATAAATTAAAAAGTTTCCAAGGAAAACCTATTACAATTATTGAGAGAAAGAATGGTTATATCTTTCCTCAATTTAAAAATAAAATTGTTATCTTAGAGATGTTTGGAAAAAACTGTTCACACTGTATTAAAGAGATACCAATTATGAATAGTCTTCGAAATAGATATGGTAACAAATTAGAGATTATTGCTGTTCAAGTTGAGGGAAAGATGTCTCCTTTTCAAGCAAAAGCTTTTATTAGAAGACACCATATTAAATACCCAATTATTTCAGGAGAGACAGCAACGAATCTACAATACAATGTTCAAAACACCTATGGTTGGACAGGCGTT
>JALUKJ010000262.1 GCA_027056615.1 Campylobacteraceae bacterium
AAGATGGAAAAGTATCAGGTGTAGTTGCTTACGACATTAGAACCTCTGAACCTGCCATTTTTAATGCAAAAGTAACCATGTTCGCTACAGGTGGGCATGGACGTGCTTACCGATTTAACTCAAATGCCCATGCCAACACAGGTGATTCACTCTCTATTGTTGCACGTCATGGTCTTCCTTTAGAAGATATGGAGTTTGTACAGTTCCACCCATCTGGACTTGGTGGTTCAGGAGTACTTATCTCTGAAGCTGCTCGTGGTGAAGGTGGTCGTCTGTTCAACTCTGAGGGTGAACGTTTCATGACAAAATATGCTCCAAATGCAATGGAACTTGCTTCTCGTGATGTTGTAAGTCGAGCCATTATGGAAGAGGTACGTCAAGGGCGTGGTGTTGGGAAAGATGGTCAATCTGTAAACATTGACTTAACCCACCTTGACCCAGAGATTATCTTAACACGTCTTCCAGAGCTTCGTGAACTTGCCATTGCTTTCCAAGGGCAAGATATGTTAAAAGAGCCAATTCACATTTCAGCTACAGCACACTACTCAATGGGTGGAATTCCAACCAATATTAACTGTCAAGTAGAGAAAAATGCCAACAAAGAGTTGGTAGAAGGTTTCTACGCTGCTGGTGAGTGTTCTTGTGTCTCTGTTCATGGGGCAAATAGATTGGGTGCTAACTCGGTTCTTGAAGCGATGTTGTTTGGTCGTCATGCTGGTGAAAACATGGTTAAAGCTCTCGATGAGGGTGTTGAACTGCGTCCTGCTAAAGCGTCTGATGCAGATGCAACCATTAATGAGATGACAACGCTACGAACTTCTAATGGTAAAGAGCGTGTTGCAAAGCTTAGAGAAGAGCTTCAAATTGGTATGACTGCCGATGCAGGTGTCTTTAGAACCAAAGAGTCACTAGAGCGTCAACTAAAACTCATCAATGAGCTTTTGGTACGATTTAGAGACATTAGAATTGATGACAAATCTAAAACATTTAACACCGACCTACAAGAGGCTACAGAGCTTGGTCACATGTTGGAGTTCTCTAAATTTATTGTTGATGGTGCGTTAAACCGTGAAGAGAGTCGTGGTGGTCACTACCGTGAAGATTTCCCAACCAGAGATGATGAGAGATTTATGAAGCACACCTATGCATATATGGATAAAGAATATAACATGACACAAGAGTGGGGAGAAGTTACACAAGGTAAATTTGAGCCAATGGAAAGAAAATACTAAGGAGGTAATGATGAGCAATACTAGAAAAGTAACTATAAAAGCATTTAGATTTAATGCTGAAACTGACTATCTTCCGTCGTATAAGAGTTATACCATGGAAGTGGGGAAAGATGAACTGATTCTTGACCTTATGAATAAAATCAAGTGGGAGCATGATGGTTCATTCTCTTACCGTCGTTCATGTCGTCATGGTATCTGTGGGGCTTGTGCCATTAAAGTAAATGGAAAAGCTGTTCTTGCTTGTAAACAAAATGCCATTGAGCTTCTTGACATGTTTGATAATGACATCACCTTAGAGCCAAGTTCTAAAAAACGTGCTGTGAAAGATATGATTATTGACAAGTCGGACTTTTGGGAGAAACACGCAACGGTTAAGCCTTATGTGGTTGCAGATGTTGAGTCTCACCCAGAGCATGAGACAAAACAGAGCATTGCCGAGTTTAACAAGTTCTTAGATTCTGATTTATGTATCCAGTGTGGTGCCTGTCACTACTCTTGTCCTGCTCTTGAAGTAAACGATGCCTTCCTTGGACCTGCAGCCCTCAACGCTGCGTACCGATTTAGTGTTGATACACGTGATGAAGCAGGAGACGAGCGTTTAGCCATTACCGCTGAGAGTGGTTCAGGTGTTTGGGACTGTGTTAAGTGTTACGAGTGTGCAGAAGCCTGTCCAAAAGAGATTAACCCTATTGAAAAGATTGGTAAACTTCACAACATGCAGTTTGAACGTAAAGTTGCACCAAACAACGTAGCTACACGTCATGCAGAAGGTTTCTTACGTGGTATGAAAAAGAGTGGTTATCTTGATGAAGCAGACATTGTTGTCTACTCTGAGGGTTACTTAGGTATGTACAAACACCTAACAACTGCGTTTAAGATGATGAAAGCAGGAAAAATCCACTGGCAAGATGGTGTTCCATTTATTGACTCTATGCCAAAAATTAAAAACTTAAGTGAAGTTCAGAAACTAATTGAAATTTCACAAACCAACAAGCTGTAAGGAGATACGATGAGCGAACAATTACACTATGCCCTATTTACAGGGTGTACAGCCAAACAATCAACACCAGAACTACTTTCATCTACGCTTGCAGTAGCTGACAAGTTAGGCATTAAAATCACCATTTTAGAAGAGGCTTCATGTTGTGGAGCATCTCACCTACAAGATTTTGATGAGTTTCTAGCACACGTTCTAAACGCACGTAACATCTGCTATGCAGAAAAGTTAGGTTTGACCATGATTACCATTTGTAATACCTGTCAACTTAACTCTGCCATGACAAAACATGCTTTAGACAAAGACCCAGAGCTAAGAGCAAGAGTCAACGAAAAACTGGCAGAAGTTGGTTTAGAGTACAAAGGTACTTCTGAAATTAAACACTTCTTATATACACTTATTGATGAGTATGGATTAGATAAGATTAAAGAGAAAGTAACTACCCCTCTTTCAGCCTTTAACATTGCACCTTTCTATGGTTGTCACAACATCAGACCATCTGAACTTCATGGTTCAACCAATGGTAATGAAAACGCATACAACCCTACTTCACTAGACAGCTTAATTGATGCACTAGAGGGTAACCCTGTAGACTATGACCACAAAAATAAATGTTGTGGGTTCCATGTAGAGCTTCAAGCTAACCATACAAGTGAAGTGTTAGCAGGTAATGCTATGGTAGATG
>JALUKJ010000263.1 GCA_027056615.1 Campylobacteraceae bacterium
CTATATGAACTACAAATATTTTTTCGTTATTATTAATAAATTTAAACCAAAAAGAAGAGATAGAAATACTAATATCTCTTTTAATAACAAGAAGAATTCATATTTAGTTCATCTTTATTAGATATAATTTTAAAATACTTCAAAACAAAAAAAGGAATAAAATGTCAGAAACCATTAAAGAAAATACAAAAGTATTAAATCATAATGAAAAGAAAAAGATTTCCCTCTACTCTGTAGGGGTAAATTTAGTACTCTCTATAATTAAAATTATTGGGGGTATGGTTTCAGGAAGTGCTGCATTAACAGCCGATGGGGTACACTCTCTTTCAGATTTAGCTGCATCACTTAGTGTCTATGTTGGAATAGTCATCTCCAATAAAAAATCAGACCTATTTCCTTATGGGCTCTATAAAGTAGAAAATCTTGTAGCACTTGTAAGTGCTTTTGCTATCTTCTTTGCAGGATATGAGATAGCCAAAGATGTACTTTTTGGAGAGTCTGAACCCATCACAAATCTTTTCGTTGCCATAGGGGTTATTGGGTTAACGGTTCTCATTACTTTTTTATACTCTCGTTGGGAAAAACAAAAAGCCATAGAGTTAAACTCTCCTAGTCTTTTAGCCGATGCAGAACACATAAAAACAGATTTTTATACAGCACTAGTAGTACTTGTAGGTGTATTTGGTCAGTATTTTGGATACCCAATTGTTGAAAAAATAGCAGTTGTAGTTGTTGTCTACTTTATCTTTCATAGTGGTTTTGAAATACTTAAAGAGGCAATAAAGGTATTGTTAGATGCCTCTTTAGACCATGATAGTATTGATAAAATACGAAAGATTCTTAAAGAAGAGTCAAAAATAAAAGAGATTAAAACAATAACAGGAAGAAATGCTGGTAGCTTTAAGTTTGTACAACTTGACCTTGCATTAAATACTGATTCACTAAAAGAGGCACATGAACTTGCCCATACCATAGAAGACCATATTAAAGAGCAAATGCCATTTGTTGAAAAAGTAGTTGTACACTACCAATAAAATTCTCTTTTATAGTAAAGTTTTTAATATATTTTACTATAATTAACAATTATTAATTAAAAAAGGAAAATCTTATGAAAAAAATTATTTTAATCCTTATTGTTCTATTTGGGCTTATTCAATTTATCCCTTATGGGAAAAACCATACGAACCCAAAAGTTATGGCTGAACCTAAATGGGATAGTCCTAAAACCAAAGAGTTATTTGCAAGAGGGTGTGCTGATTGTCACTCTAATGAGACAAAATGGCCGTGGTACTCAAATATTGCACCTATCTCATGGTCAATTTATCATCATGTTGAAGAGGGAAGAGAACATTTCAATGTTTCAATGTGGGGTATACAGAAGAAGAATGATGGTGATGAAGCATCTAAAGAGGTAAAAGAAGGAGAAATGCCTTTACCATCTTATCTTATAGCCCACCCAGAAGCACGTTTTTCAAAAGAGGAGACCAAAGCACTTATTGAAGGTCTGAAGAAAACATTTGGTGAAGAAGATGATGAACATGAACATTAACGACTAATAGATAAACCTATAGAAATTTTATTAACTTTATGATTATAGTCAATTAAACTTTCGCCATAACCATTAAAAGTTTTAAAAAAGAGGAAAAGGTCATTCTCTTCTCGGACAGGAAGAGGATAAGAGTATGTAAACTCTACAGAACCTTTTTCCAATGAAGTATTAGAATGTAAAGCCAACGTAAAAAGATGTTTCTCATAAGGTAACATAAACTTTATCTGTCCATCTCCAATATAGTCGGTTAAATCAGGATTATAGTCTATATTATCAGGCAATCTATACCAAGTTTCTAATTCAGTAATAAGATTTTTATATTGAAAAAAACTAGACAAGCTAACTCTGTTCCAACTCCGTTCATAATCTCCACCTCGTCCATTAGATTGATGAATAGCAGAAACTTTAAACCCCTTTAATAAGGTATTTTTAAAAAATTTATAGCTTGGAATTTTGACAAAAAACTCTGGTTGATAGTTGGATTCTCGAAAAAAAGCAGACTCTGCATAAACTTGCCACCATGAACGTTGCGTATATCCGAAGCTATAAACTTCCCCTAAACCCAAAAGATTTGAGGCAAAATCATAGCGAATACTCACTTGAAATTCACTTTCTGTTTCTTTGGAAATATGAGTATCATTAGGGATATAATCACTATTATAACGATAACTTAGAGGTAAAAAATAATTTTCTTGATAAGCTTTAACATTAAAAGAGGAGGTAATAATTTTAGAAAGTGTCTCTTTAGATGAACCATTAATGTCTAAAGACTCTAGCATTTCATATTTACTTTTCCTTATCACTTCCATCTCTGTAGTATACAGAGATGAAACTAAAAATACTAAGACAAGAAAATATCGCATTATATCTCTTATTCTTGAGGATACTCAGGATGACAATAATTCACACCATCTACAGTACCAAGAGTACAACAACCATCACTTATACCTTTTTTTGTTAAACCCCTATTAAATGCCCAATAGTGGTTATAACTACCATCTCTTAAAAAGTTAAATACCTCTTCAACATCCGTTGCATTAGAGTCTTGAGCCATTTTTAGATACTTATCCAAATCATCAACATCTGTAACTTCAACCATACAACCAACTTTTAGAGCATCTATTTCAGAATTTAAACCCTTTGCTACCAAAGCATCATATAAATTTTGAATTTTAGCAATATCATAAGTTCCTGCTTTCATATCTTCAATAGGAGTATTTATATAACCTAATGCTGGTAAATCTATATTTGTAAAACTAGCATCATCACTCATTTTATATTTTTGAACCAACTGTTGCATAGCCGTAATATGTTTGTACTCTGATTTCGTTGCAATATTGGTAAACTGTT
>JALUKJ010000264.1 GCA_027056615.1 Campylobacteraceae bacterium
TTTTCTAAAATTGGTTCTGTATGTAACTCAACGCAATAAATAGAGAGTATGATAGTGGATAGTAATCCTATAATAAGTGTTAGATTCTTCAATATATTCCCTTTTAATTTTTTTGATAAAATAGCATATTATATGTTGATTTATAATAAATTTTATGTTTTAGATTTATTAATTTACCAATTTATTATTAAAATAAAATTAAAAAGATAAATTAAATTTTAGAAATAAAGAATTAATGAGTATTTAATTAAAAATTATGTATTTATATTATGCAATAGAATAGTTTTTTTCATCTCAGAGAATATTAGATAGTATTAAGTCTGTTGTTTTTGGTGTAAACTACATCTATTAATCCCTCTTTTGTTAATTTTTTACTATAATTCTCAATAAAATAAATAGGTAGATTTATGATTGATTTAAAATATCTCCAAAAAAACTTTGATGAAGCGAGCGCTAAGCTTGTAAAAAAGGGTGTTGATGAAGCAATACTTGAAAATTTAAAAGAACTTTTTGCAACACTTAAAAGTGCTAATGCAACACTAGAAGAGGCAAAAGCCGAGCAGAACAGAATGTCTAAACTCTTTGGTGAGTATATGAGAGAGAAAAAAGATATTACTAAGCTTAAAGCAGAAGTAAATGCAAAAAAAGAGGAGATAGTAGAGCTTCAAGCTACAGCACGTAAAGCACAAGAGGCTTTAGAAAAGGTTGCTCTTGCTATGCCTAATTTTCCAGATGACTCTGTACCTGTGGGTGCTAATGAAGATGATAATGTTGAGATTAAAAAAGTATTAGAGCCTAGAGAGTTTGATTTCAAACCTAAAGAGCATTGGGAATTAGCAGAACTAAATGGTTGGATAGATTTTGAGCGAGGTGTAAAATTAGCAAAGAGTCGTTTCTCTGTACTTCGTGGAGAATCAGCAAGATTAGAGAGAGCTTTGATTAACTTCTTTTTAGATGTTAACCGACAAAGAGGATTTGAAGAGGTTTGTGTTCCGTTTATTAATAATGCAACAATGCTTCAAGGTACAGGGCAACTTCCAAAGTTTGAAGATGACCTTTTTAAGATTGATGGTGAAGATTTATATCTGATTCCTACAGCAGAAGTTCCATTAACCAACCTCTATAATGATGAGATTTTAACAGCTAAAGAGTTACCAATTTTGCTTACTGGTTATACTCCATGTTTTAGAAAAGAGGCAGGAAGTGCAGGGCGTGATACTCGTGGTATGATACGCCAACATCAATTTGATAAAGTGGAGATGGTAGCTATTACAACTCCACATCAGAGTGAAGAGATATTTAAGATGATGGTAGAGAATGCTTCTGATATTTTAACTCAACTTGGGCTTCCTCATAGATTAGTAGAGCTTTGTGGTGGAGACCTTGGCTTTTCTGCTTCTACAACTATTGACCTTGAAGTTTGGCTTCCTGGGCAAAATAAATATAGAGAGATTTCTTCTATCTCAAATACACGAGATTTCCAAGCAAGAAGAGCAAAGATTAGATATAAAGATGGTAAGAAAAATGTTTTAGTCAATACACTAAATGGCTCAGCCCTAGCAGTAGGTAGAACGCTTGTGGCAATTATGGAAAACTATCAAAATGAAGATGGAACTGTAGAGATTCCAGAAGTGTTAAAAAAATACATGTAGAGAAGAGACAATGCCTCTACTTTGAGGCATTAACATCTAACTTTGCAACATATTCTGCTATCTCTTCAATATCACTTTGGGAGATTATACCAAGTTGCAGTTTCATAATATTTCCTAGACCATATTGGTCTAACTCTCCATTTTTATAAGCTGTTAACTCTTTAATAGTTACATTAGCCTCTTGTCCACCAATGAGTTTAGACTTATTTAGAGCTTGTTTTTCTCCATTCTCACCATGACAACCTGCACAGTTTTTATATAGTTCAAGGGTATCTGCAAAAGTTAGAATAGTGCTAGTAATAATTATAAATAGTAATAAATGTCTTTTCATTATGAAAAACCTCCGTAAGTCTATTAACTGACTAATTATATACTATTTTTGTATAAAAATAGTGAAAAATTTAGTTTCTAAGTTCATTTTTTAATGAAATATATTTATGCTATAATGTCTAAAATAAATTTTAACAATGGAGATTCAATATGTTCAAAAAAATAGCATTGACAACACTTTGTATGTCAACTCTACTACTTGCAGAGAGTGGAATAGGGTTAAATATAAATGAAAAAGATTTGGAGATAGAGGGAATTCTTGATTCTAGAAATTTAGAAGTACTTCAAACAAGTAGCACTATCTATCAAGCTGATGTAAACTTTTTATATGATGATGAGAATGCAAAATTGATTGGTGCTGGTCTTATGGCAACTAATAAAGTGGAGGCACTAGAAGGGGTTGAGGTCTCTCTTGGTGCTAAGTTTATTTGGGCAGAGGTTGGAAACAATGGTTCTACTGATAATAGTTTTACAGCCGTACCTCTTATGGCTAAAGTTAAATATATTGTTCCTCCACTTATCTATAAAACCCCTCCAATGTCAATAGAAGGAGTATACCTTTATGCTCCTAAAGTTTTAGCATTTGGTGATTCTACAGAATATAATGAATTTAGAGTAAAAGGAGAGGTTGAAGTTATTGAAAATGTAAGCCTATATGCAGGGTATAGAAATATTAAAACACGATATATTGGACTAAAAAATAGTCTTTTTAATACTGGCTTTTATGGTGGTCTAAAGTTTATTTACTAATAAATTAATCTTTACTCGTTCCCACCGTCCTCGGCAATGCCATTGAATTAAGCCCAAATCCTGTAGGTTCGATTTTATCGAACAAAAAATTGAAGCCCATAAAACAATCCGTTCGATGAAATCGAACCTACAGTTTTTGAATATTTATTCCTTAATTC
>JALUKJ010000265.1 GCA_027056615.1 Campylobacteraceae bacterium
TAGAGAGTTTTATAACTCTCTAAGTGGAATTATATATATAAGTATCTTAAAAAATGTTAAAATATATTAGATTTTTTTAGAAAATATAAGATTTTCTGTAACAGTTACCTAACCCTCAATGGTTGGGGCAGAAAATGGGGTGATGTTCCTTGTTCCCACCATCTTGGTGGGAATACATAGATTTTATTATTCTTACTATCGTATACATTCCCATGCAGGAGCGACAATGCCAGTGAAATAAGTTTAAATCCTGTAGGTTCGATTTCATCGAACAAAAAATTAGAACCCAAAAAATAGTCTATTCGATAAAATCGAACCTACGGATTCCGAGCATTAATTCCTTAATTTATTGGCATTGCGCAGGAGCGATGGGAACGAGAAACGATGTTTTCATATAAGATACCTAATATTAACAATAATAAATATGTTGATTTTCATTATAATTTCGATATACTATCTTAAGAAAAATTTAATATGCTATAGGAGTCTATAGATGGGACAGTCAGGCGATAAGATAGAGGCAAAAAATGCAAATTGGAAATTTAATGGCTCAATGGTCGAGCATTTTGAAGAGCATGTAAAAAAGTCTGTTCCTCTTTATAAAGAGGGGCATGAGCTTATTGTAAAGTTGAGTGACTATTTTGTAAAAGATGACTCTGTCTGTTATGAGTTAGGCTCTTCAGCAGGAACTTTGACCAATAAGTTAGCACAACATCATGATTTTAGAGGTGCAAAGTTTATAGGAATGGAGATAGAGGAAGATATGATAAAAAAAGCTAATGAACTATATCAAGCATCTAATCTCTCTTTTGTTTGTGATGATATGAATACGGCTAGTTTTGAGAAAAGTGATTTAATTGTCTCTTACTATACTATTCAGTTTATTCATCCAAAACTAAGACAGCAACTTATAGATAAGATTTATGAATCACTAAATTGGGGTGGGGCATTTATACTTTATGAAAAGGTACGTGCTAATGATGCTCGTTTTCAAGATATTATCTCTAATCTTTATATGGAATATAAGTTAGAACAGGGTTATGATGCTAAAGAGATTATTGCTAAAGCACGAAGCTTAAAAGGAGTATTAGAGCCATTTTCTACAGAAGGCAATATTGATATGTTAAAAAGAGCAGGGTTTGTAGATATTTTGAGTGTTCAAAAATATATGAACTTTGAGGGTTTTTTGGTTATTAAATGATGAAAAAGGAAAAACAACTCACTACCCTTCAACGCCTTAGTGATAATTTTATTGCTTTAGTTGTTTTGCAGGTAGTTAACTCTTTGTTACCACTCTTTTTAATACCTTATCTTATTTATACTCTTGGAATTGAAAATTTTGGTATCTTTAGTTTTATTATGGCTATTATTATGTATGGGATTAAGATGAGTGACTATGGTTTTGAACTCTCGGCTACCTATCATATCTCTCTAAATAGAGAAAATCCCTCTAAAGTTAGTGAAATTTTTTCTTCTGTATTAAGTATTAAACTCTTAATAGCTATTGCTTATATTATAGTTCTTACTCTATTACTTTTTTTTATAGATAAACTATATATCTATAGAGAGCTTATATTTATCTCTTTTGGTGTACTTTTTGGTTATGTCTTTAAGCCTATTTGGCTTTTTCAGGGTATGGAGAGAATGAGATATATTATGTATCTTAATGGTTCCTCTAAGTTAATCTTTTTTATATTGGTTTTTACTTTTGTTAAGAGTGAATCTGACCTATATTGGCTAATAGTTTTAAAGAGTATATCTACGCTATCTATAGGGGTTCTTGGTATTTTTATTGCTATAAAAAACTTTAACCTTAAGTTCTATTTTCAGCCAAGGAGTAGGCTACTCTTTTATTTAAAAGATAGTTGGTATATCTTTACCTCTAAGTTTGCTGTTGAGTTCTATACCACGGCTAATATTATTATATTGGGCTTTTTTGTTACCCCTTTAGTTTTAGGCTATTATGCTGTTAGTGTTAAAATTATTCATGCTATTGGAAACTTACTTGAGCCACTAACTAGAACAGTTTATCCCTACTTAGTCAAGCTCTATCAAGAGTCATATCAAGAGTTTATTAAACGAAATATTCAGTTAGCCATAGTTATCTTTTTAATTATGCTTCCTGTTAGTTTTGGGGTCTGGTACTTTGCAGAGGATATTTTAAAACTTATTACAGGAAAAGAGGCAGCTCAATTAAATATAGAGATTTTACAACTCTTCTCTATCTCGTTAATTGTCTATCTCTATGGTACACAATTTACCAATATTTTAGTTACTATAAAAGAGACAAAAGTTTTAAATAAGATACTCTTTCTATCAGCAGGAATAAACATAACCCTTTCACCTATACTTGTTTACTTTTTTGGGGTTATGGGAATGGTTGCTTTAAGTGTCTCTATTGCCTTTTTTATGATGGGGCTTAAGGCTTATTATCTTTTTAATTTTTTCAGAAATGAATTATTAACCACAACTCCCTGAACTACAACCACCACCTATGTCAACATTAAAAGTGTTGACATAGTCACAATTTTTACATTCAAAGGTTAAAAGTTTTGGCCCACCACATCCTGTACTTCTTTGGTCAACTAATTCCATATTCTCTTTGTGACACTTTGGGCAGATGCCTTGTTGTATGGCTTGAAGATTGGCTTTTTTTTCTCTCATAAAGTAGATATAGCTTACTATAGAGCCAATAATGATAATTAGTAGAAAGAAGAGTAGGTAGAAGTTCATTAGTAAATTCCTTGATAATAATTGATTAATTATTGTATCAAAAAATATTATTGGAGAGGTTAGAAAGAAAGATATGAACTAAAGTTATATTATTACAAAGGAGGGAGGGGGATTAGTTCATACAAATGAAGACTTATAAAAGG
>JALUKJ010000266.1 GCA_027056615.1 Campylobacteraceae bacterium
CATCACTGGTGTCGACCATCTTCTCTAGGTCTGCATTGCTTAATACTTTAGAGGGAACATAAGCCCCAATAGAATGAAATTTTGCGTACATTTTCTACCTTAAATATTATTTCTAACAGTTATTTTTTAGTAAGAAGTTCTTCAATAGCATCGTTGACACCTGAATCACTATAAGCTATGGCTTGAAAAATTGCATTTTTAATTGCCTTCGCATTACTTTTACCGTGTGATATAATAGCACAACCTTTTACTCCAAGTAAAGGGGCACCACCATATTCTGCATAATCTACCTTCTCTTTGAGCTTTTTAAACACTTTTTTCTTCATCATAAATGCCCCAATCTTTGCAGGGATTGATTTTCTAATATGTGTTTTCATTAAAGTAAAGACAGTTGAAACCACACCTTCACTTGCCTTAAGCACAATATTACCTGTATAGCCATCACAAACAACGACATCTACAGAAGCATTAAAAATATCTGAACCTTCAACATTTCCCTGAAAACCAGGAACATCTTGCATGAGTTTAAAAGCCTCTTTTGTTAATGCATTTCCTTTAGAGTCCTCTTCACCATTTGATAAAAGTCCAACTTTAGGATTACGTAAACCAATTACTTTTTGTGCATAAACTTCACCCATAATAGCAAACTCATAAAGATTTTGTGCTGTACAGTCTGTTACTGCTCCTACATCTAAAAGTAGTGTTTTAGAAGCAATAGTTGGCATGATGGTAGCCAATGCAGGTTTAGAGATACCAGGTAGACGACCTATTCTAAGCGTTGCTAAGGTCATGGTTGCACCTGAGTGTCCTGCTGAGACCACACCATCTGCTTTTCCATCACGTACTAACTCTACTGCTTTATAGATAGATGACTCTTTTCTCTTTAAAGCTTGTGTTGCTTGGTCTGACATGGAGATAACATCAGAAGCATCTACAATCTCTACTTTATCAAGATAAAATTCTGGTAAAAATGAGGTAATTTGTTCTCTATCTCCTACAAGTATAGGAAAGAATCTTTTTTGGTCGAGTGCTTCTACTACACCCTCTATGATAGGTTCGGGACCAAAGTCCCCACCCATTGCATCAATAGCAATTCTAATCATCAGAACTACTTACTTATGCTTTTGTTGTGTTATATTCACCAGTTGTCATGTTCATGTGGTGAGGCATTCTCCATGTACCATCTGCATCTTTTACAGGTCTTGGTAATGTCAATTTGTAATGCGTTCTTCTTTTTGCTCCTCTTGTTTTGGAGACACGTCTCTTAGGTACTGCCATAATTAATTCCTTTTAATATTTTTTAAAATTCTTGTTCAAATTCAGACTCATCAGCATTACATTTTTCACAGTAATGATATGAGTTTTGGACAGAAGCAATTTCACTTTGAACAATAAAGTCAAGGTCAATTACTCCATCAATAAATTCGATTATATCTAAATCATCTTCAGTTTCAATAACTTCATCACTTAAAGTTAAGTGAATGGATGATTTCATATCTTCTTGATACTCTTCACCACATCTATCACAAGTAAGTTCAATCCTTCCTTGTAATTGACCTTCAAGTCTTACTCGATGATAACCACTTTTTACCAATGTTCCTTCTAAAGAAACGCTTGAAACGCTTAACTCAAAAGGTTTTTTGGTTGAACCAATTTTATCAAAAACTATTTTCATAGTTTCCTAAACTTATACAATCTCTCTTTGTGCAAAGAAGAAGTTAATCTCATTAACTGCATTCTCAACAGAGTCAGAACCATGAACAGCATTTGCATCAATACTCTCAGCAAAATCTGCTCTAATTGTACCAGCCTCTGCTTCAGCAGGATTAGTAGCACCCATTAAATCTCTATTTGTTTGCATTGCATTTTCACCTTCAAGTACAGTTACAACAACTGGGCCAGAAATCATAAACTCAACTAAATCGTTAAAGAAAGGTCGCTCTGCATGAATAGCGTAAAACTCCTCTGCATCTGCTTGTGAGAGTTGAATTTTTTTAGTTGCTGCAATTCTTAAACCTGCCTCTTCAAATCTAGCAAGAATCTGCCCTACTACATTTTTGGCTACTGCATCTGGTTTAATGATTGATAATGTTTGTTCCACGTTTTTGCTCCATAAGCTTAGTGATTTTAGTTTAAATAACCACTACTAAAGTATTTTGAGCTGGAATTATATCAGAATGTTATTAAAAATAAGATTTATTTTAAGGGAGTTTAATAATAAGAGAGAGAGTAAGTTACAAAGTATGTAAAAACATACTTTGTAATGGCTAAAAGTTAATCTTCAACTACTTCTGTACCTGGTTCGCCTCTATCTTCACGGAGTGTTAAACCATCTTTTGGTTCATCCCATACAATACACTCTTCTGTTGGACAAGCTTCAGCACAAGCTGGAGCATCAAAGTGACCTACACACTCAACACATTTATCTTCATATACGTAGTATATCTCTTCACCTGTTGGGTTATCGTCCTCATCTACAATTGCTTCTGTTGGACACTCATCAATACATGCCGCACAGCAGATACAAGTATCTAAAATTTTTACTGCCATTTTAATTCCTTTATTTTAAAGATTTCAAACTATAGCAAAACTACTTTAAATAACCCTTTAATAAATTGGATTAATTTAACTATTTAGAGAAATAAGTAGCTTTTTATCTCATTTACACGTTTCGTTTCTTCCCACTTAAAACCCATATTTTCACGTCCGAAGTGTCCATAGGCTGCTGTTTTTCTATATATTGGTGTCAATAGGTCTAACTCTTTAATAATTCCTGCGACAGATAGGTCAAAAAGTTTTTTAACACAACTCTCTATCTTCTCCTCTTCAATTGCACTTGTTCCATGAGTATCTATCATGATAGAAACAGGTTCTACAACACCAATAGCATAAGCAATCTGAATAGTTAATCGCTCTGCTACTCCAGCTCCCACTAAATTTTTTGCTATATATCGTGCCATATAAGACGCTGAACGGTCAACTTTAGTTGGGTCTTTACCTGAAAATGCTCCTCCACCATGAGGACATGAACCACCATAGGTATCTACAATAATTTTTCTACCTGTTAACCCTGCATCTCCTTGAGGTCCACCAATTACAAAACGACCTGTAGGGTTAATATGGTAGATAGTCTCATCAGTCAATAGCTCTTTGGGAATAACCTCTTCAATCACCTCTGTTATAATAGCATCGGTCAAAATATCGTAGCTAACATCTTCACTATGTTGAGTAGAAATTACAACCGTATCAACAGAGATAGGTTTATGGTCTACATACTTTACACTTACTTGTGCCTTTCCATCTGGTCGTAAAAAAGGAAGAGTACCGTTTTTTCTTACTTGGGCTAATTTTGCTGTTAACTTATGTGCCAATAGAATAGGTAGAGGCATTAGTTCAGGAGTCTCACTACAAGCATAACCAAACATCAATCCTTGATCACCTGCTCCAATCTCTCCTGATGCTTGGTCAACACCTTGATTAATATCAGGACTCTGTTCGCCTATTCCATTTAGAACTCCTGCAGAGCGATAATCAAACCCAAAAGAGGCATCGGTATATCCTATTTCACGTATCACCTCTCGTGCTATCTCTTGCATGGGTGCATAAGCTTCGGTTTTTAATTCACCTGCAATAACACAAAAGCCATTTGAGAGTAAGGTTTCACACGCTACCCTTGCAGTTGGGTCTAGTTCAATAATATAATCTAAAATTGCATCTGAAATCTGGTCAGCCATTTTATCTGGATGACCCTCAGTTACTGATTCTGAAGTAAAAATATACTCTTTAGTCATTATTTTTCCCTTCTATCTTCTTAGCTAACTGCTCAGGTAAAATACCCAGAGACTCTTCTACTAATTTAGTATTACCATGGGTAATAAAATTATCTTCATACTCAAAACTATCTAATTCAATATCAGAAATTTTTAATTCATTCAAAAACTCTAAAAGTGCTGAACCTACACCACCCATTTTTGCTGAATCAGAAAAGACATACCACTTTTTATGAGTCTGTGCCAATGATAAAAGTGATTCTTTATCTAAAGGCTTAACAAAACGTAAATCTAAAATTGTAGGATTGGCTTTAAGAAGTTTAGCTGTCTCTTCTGCTCTACCTACACCATTACCATAACCAATAAAAAGAATATCTTCACCCTCTTGAAGCACATGAGACTTTCCAAGCTCAAATGGAGTTGCATTCTCATCTTGAGAAGTAAATGCTCCTCTTGGGTATCTAAATGCACAAGGTGTTGGAAAATCTTTTGCAAACTCCATGGCTAACTTCATAGTTGTGTCACTTGATGGAGCAAAAATTGTCATATTTGGTATAGCTCTTAAAAATGATATATCAAAAACTCCTTGATGTGTCTCTCCATCTTCACCTACTATTCCAGCTCTATCAATAGCAAAAGCAACACCTAGGTTCATAAGACAGATATCGTGTATTACTTGGTCATATCCTCTTTGAAGAAAAGTTGAGTAGATAGCACAAAATGGTTTAAAGCCCTCTTTTGCTAAAGGTCCCATAGAAGTTACAGCGTGTTGTTCTGCAATGGCAACATCCCAAAAACGATTTGGATATTTTGCCATAGCTTCTGATAGTCCTGTACCACTTGGCATGGCAGCAGTTACTCCTACAACCTTTTCATCTCTGTCTGCTAACTCAACTAAAGTTTCAGAAAAAATAGCTGTAGAGGCTTTTGGTGCTGATTTCTTTTTAGAATTTCCTGTCTCCACATCAAATGCACCTACTCCGTGCCAATGCTCTTTGTCACTTCCACTACCCTCTGCAACTTCATACCCTTTTCCTTTAGTAGTTTGAGCATGAATAATAACAGGACGTTTTAAATCTCTAGCTAATTTAAGTGTTTCTACCAAAGATTCAATATTGTGTCCATCAATAGGACCAATATATTCTAACCCAAGCTCTTCAAAAAGAATTCCAGGGGTAATGAGATGAAAAGACTCTTCAAAACGTTTGGCAAGATAGGTTGCTCCATCAGGAAGAGCATCTAACATCTCTTTTGTTTTAGCTTTAAACTTCTGATAAAATGGAGAAGCCATCTTTTGAGACAATATTCGACTCAATGCTCCAATAGGTGAAGCAATACTCATTTCATTATCATTCAAAATAATAATAGCAGGATATTTTCTATCTCCTAACTCATTCATTGCTTCATAAACCATACCTGCTGACATTGAACCATCACCAATTAAAGCTAAAGGAAGACGTTCATCATCTTCACCTTTTAAAGCAATTGCTTTAGCTGCCCCTGTTGCAATAGATATTGAAGTAGAGGAGTGACCTGCCATATAATAATCTGATTTGGACTCCTTTGGTTTAGTGTAACCACTCAACCCACTAAACTGTCTCAATGTATCAAAATTATCCCATCTATTAGTAACTAATTTATGTGCATAGGCTTGATGAGAGACATCAAAAATAAAAGGATTTTTGGTCGCATCAAATACAGCATGCATCGCTACAATAATATCAGTAGCACCCAAAGAGGAGCTTAGATGTCCACCATTTTTACTTACTGTTTCAAGAATTTTTTGACGTACCTGCTGGGCAATCTCCTCTAACTCTTTTATACTTTTTGTTTTTAAGTCACCAAATTTATTCATGAAAGACTCCTTTCTAAAACTTCAAAGAGTCTATCATTTTGCTTTTTAGTTCCAATAGTAATACGTACAGCATTCATTTTATAAGATGCTAAATTACGAATAATAACCCCCTCTTTTAGAAGTTTATCGGAAATCTCTGTTGAATCTATCAAATCATTAAAGAGGTAAGTAATAAAATTAGTATAACTTTCAATATACTCAAACCCATGCTCCTTTGCAAAAGCTTCATAACGTTTTATCTCTTGAGTATGTAGTGCTATAGACTCCTCTACAAATACCTCATCTTTTATTGCTTCAATTGCTCCAGCTAAAGAGAGTGTTGTAATATTAAATGGTGGACGCATCTTATAGAGTTCATGAATAAGTTCTCTGTTTGCAATACCATACCCTACTCTCATACCACCTAACCCATAAGCTTTTGAAAATGTTCCAAGATATATAACATTAGAAAACTCCATAATATCTTTTGGCTCAATCCTATACTTCTCATCTTTAGCAATAGCATACTCCATATAAGCACCATCAACTACGACTAAACTATCTTTTGAAACAGCATTAATAATAGATAATACATCCTTTTTAGTAGTAGCATCTCCTGTTGGATTGTTGGGAGTACAAATATATACAATTTTAGGTTTATGTTCATTATAGGCTTCAATAAACTCAGAGACAATATGTTTATATGATGGTGTTCTAACAATCTTAGCTCCCATCTGCTTTGCATAAATCTCATACATAGCAAATGTTACTTGTGACATTAACACAGAATCATCCGAAGTTAACAAAGCACGAGAGACAAACTCTAATACTTGGTCTGACCCAGCACCAATAATAATATTGTCATCTTTAACATCAAACTTTTTTGAGAGTGGCTCTTTTAATTCAAACATAGAATCATCAGGATATAAAAATGCCTTATCTGCATTATCAGCAATTACTTTAGCTACTTTAGGGCTACACCCCTTTGGATTTTCATTTGATGCTAACTTTACAACATCTTTAGCGTCAATCCCAAACTCACGAACTACCAACTCAATTGGCTTTCCTGCTTCATAACTCTTTATCTCTTTAAGTACTTCATTAAACTTCATTAACTCTCCTTATTAAATATCTTCATTCTCTTTAATATATGAACCTAAAATCTTAATCTCATCTCTATGTCGTTTAATAATCTCTTCAATGTGTAAATCACCTTTGTGTCCATTAAATTCAATAAAAAAGAGAGATTCTCCCTCAATAATATGTGACTTTATTTTAGTTAAATTTACCTCACATCGCTCAAAATCATTTAAAAAATCAACTAGAGAACCTGGTCTATTTGGAAGATGTACCAATATAGAAGTTTTATCATTTCCAGAAGGGAGGTTTTCAAAATCGCTAATAATAAAAAATCGTGTTTTATTATTGTCTCTATCTTCAATATTCTGAAATAGAATAGGTAGATTATACATTTTTGCTGCTACATCAGCACAAATTGCTGCTGTACCATCCTCTTCCATAGCTAACTTGGCAGCTTTAGCTGTAGAGTCTACGGGAATTAACTCAACCTCATTGAGTCCACAATCTTCTAAAAATTTATGGCATTGATGAAAGGCAATATCTCTTGAATAAATTTTTTTAATCTCTTTAATTGAGTTGCATCGACTTGCTAAAGTATGATGAACATCAATAAATACCTCTGCAATAATTTGCAAATCATACTCTTTTAGACAATTAATAGTCTCACTTACAATTCCATTAGAAGAGTTTTCAATAGGAATCACTCCAAATTTTGCTGTACCACGATGTACTTCTCTAAAAACACCTGTAATAGATTTGATAGGAATATAAGAACTCATTGCTCCAAATTTTATCTCTGCTGCTTGATGGGTAAAAGAGGCTTCAGGACCAAGAAAAGCAATAGCTTCAGGACGTTCAAGATTTCTTGCCACTGCAAACATCTCTAAAAAAAGAGCATCAATTGCTTTATCTGTTAATTTTCCTGAATTATTCGCTTTTAAACGATTTAAAATAGACAGTTCTCTCTCAGGACGATAAATAGGAGCACCTGTTGTATTTTTTAACTCACCTACTTGATGAACATACTCCATTCGTTTGTTATAAAGCTCTAAAAGTGTATCATCTATTCTATCTATCTCTACACGTAGTTCATCAAGTGTCATAATTTCTCCCTTTATTTATATTATTTCTGCCAACTTGTATCACAAGCCTCTTCTAATCTAATTTGGTCTTCAAATGTCTCACGCTCTCTAATAAGATAATCTTCTCCATCTAAAATAGCAACTTCAGCAACACGTCCACGAGTATTGTAGTTACTTGACATTGTAAATCCATAAGCCCCTGCTGAATGAACTACTAAAATATCATTATTGTCTAATGGAGGAAGAGGAATATCTTTTCCTAAAAAATCACCACTCTCACAAACAGGACCCACCACATCAGCAGGAGTCTTTTCACCATCTTTTTGAACTGCTTCTATCTTATGATAAGCATTGTAAAGACTTGGACGAAGAAGGTCATTCATTGCTCCATCAACAATAACAAAACGTTTGTCACCATTAACTTTTTCATAAAGTACTCTAGTTAAAAAGATTCCTGAATTTGCCATCATATAACGCCCAGGTTCAGAGAGAATAGTTAAGTCTAAACCTTTTAGTTGACTCAAAATTGCTTTAGCATAGTCAGCAGGTTTAATGGTTACTTCATCATCATAAACAACACCAATTCCTCCACCTACATCAAAAAACTTAATCTCTATACCAATGGCATCTAGTGAACGCACTAAATCGGCTACAATTCCACACGCTTCGGTAATAGGAGCTAGTTCTGTCAATTGAGAACCAATATGAAAATGAATTCCAACAGGGTTTAAATATTCAGATTTTTTAGCTAAAATATACATACGTTTAGCACTCTCTAAACTTACTCCAAACTTATTTTCATGTAGACCTGTTGAAATATAAGGGTGAGTCTTTGGGTCAACATTAGGATTAACACGAATAGAAATTCTAGCCTCTACTCCTAACTCTTTTGCTATCATCTCTACACGCTTCATCTCTGCTTCACTCTCTAAGTTAATAAGCAAAATATCCTTAGAGAGAGCTTCTTTTATCTCTTCATCTTTTTTTCCAACGCCTGAAAAAATAATTTTATATTTTTTCACACCTGCTTTTAAAGCACGTCTAACCTCTCCAATACTTACACAGTCTGCACCAGCACCCAACTTGGCTAAATGACGAATAACAGCTAAATTTGAATTGGATTTTACAGCATAAGCTACCAAAGATTTTTTTCCACCAAAAGCCTCTTTTAGCTCTTCATATCGGTTTGTAATGTTATTAAAATCGTACACATAGAGTGGTGTCTGATATTTTTCTACTAATTTTTTAATCTCTAAACTCATAAAATTATTCCTAAATGTAAGACAAAGGCTTACTTAAATTATCGCGATTTTATCTAAATGTTGGTTATATTTAGAT
>JALUKJ010000267.1:0-2431 GCA_027056615.1 Campylobacteraceae bacterium
GGGTTACTTGCTCATAATTATATCCTAATATATGAGTATAGATATTGCAAAATGTTTATTTTGTGCTATTTTTAGTAACTCTATTAGCAGCATACCAACTTAAAAAAATGGGTTTTAGTAACGTTAAAAATTTAAGAGGTGGTATTTTAAATTGGTTGGCTAAGGGAAACACCATTCATAACTATTTAGGTGAAATGGAACTGGTCAATAGATAAAAAATGATTAATTCTTAGGGTGCGATTACTATCGCACCCAAAACTTCTTAATCTTAGTCTGAGAAAACTCAATGCCCATATTATAGGTACTAAAAGGAATAATCCTCTCAGGCTCAATCATAAAGTTACACTCTCTTTTAATATTGACAGAGTCAAAATTGACAACATCTGAAAACTCCGAAATAACCAAACGATAGACATTCTCATACCCCATATCAGCAGGAGCTAAAAAGTCAGGCCAACAGCAAAATAGTTTCTGCTTAATCTTCTCACTCATAATACTCTCACCCATTGCAGTATCAAGGCTTACAGTCTCAATTACTGTCTTTACAAACTCTTTGTCTCTCTCAAAAGTTACTGTTCCTCGATGGTTAGTAATAAGCTCTTTTGGTAGTTGACCTGTTACAGGTTTAATAGTTGCAAAAGGCTCTTTGTTTTCATCTTGGCACATACTCTTTGCAGCGTAGCCAACAGAGATTTTGTGTGGGTCACAAGGTAGAGGTATCATATCTTCTGATGTAAATGGATTTTTCTCATCATCAATAATGATTTGACGTATCTCTGAGAGTATAATTCTAAAGTCACCCTCAGCATTAACACGTCCTGCCTCCTCTACAGGTTGAAAAACAACTCCTCTAACACATCTATATTTGCGTGAAAACTCTATAATATCAGGAATCTCATGCTCATTTAATCCCTTTTTGACCACTACAACAAGTGTAGTAGAGATAGAGTACTTCTCTAACATCTCCAAAGCTTTTAGACGAACTTCAACCATATCTCTTGCACGTAAATCTTTTAAGACTTTTGGATTGAGTGAGTCAAACTGCAAATATATTTCAAAACCTCCACCAAGCTTTTTAAGCTCTTTTACAAAACTCTCATCTTGGGCAATTTTAATACCATTGGTGTTGAGCATAAGGTGACGAACAGGTGACTTTTTGAGGTATTGTAAAATCTCTACTATTTGAGGGTGAGTCGTTGGCTCTCCACCTGTTACTTGAATAAGGTCAGGTTCACTCTCGGTCTCTAAGAGTGTAGCTAACATCTGCTCTATATCTTCCATACTTCGATGATTTCCAAGACCAGGCTCAGCAGAGTAGTAGCAGATATTGCACTTCATATTACACTCATCGGTAATGTTAAAAAGAGCCAAACATGGGTGATTTTGGTGTTGAGGGCAAACACCACAGTCAAATGGACAACCTTTTAAAACTTTTGTGAGTGCCTTTTCTGGTAAATCTGGTGCTTTTAGGTACTCGTCGCACTTTTTATAGTAGTTAAAATCAGTTGAGATTTTAACCATAGACTCACCACACTTTGGACAGAACTTTCGTAAAAAAACTTCATTGTCTTTGGTGACAATGTGTGTGTCTATGAGCTTGTTTAAGTTGTTGCATTGGTGACAAAAGCTTTGGGTTGAGCTTAAAAATAGGTCGTATTTGTCTGAGTAGTATGCCATGGGTTGTTTCCTTTTTATTTAACTGCATTTGATAAGATTGCAACGGGTAGTAAGAGTACTGCTCCACCTACAGCAAGTACAGTGCCTCCTGCTATAAGTATAGTATCTCCTGCAACAGCTATAGGAGTCATAACTATTTTACGAATAGTATCTCCACTCTTTACATGCATCTCTACTATCTCTACCTCTAAAGTATGTTTTAATCTCTCTACTTTAGCATTTACATTTGGATTACTTAGATACCTATTTCCAATTATATGATAATTTTTTACATAAGAGGTCTCTTTTCTACCTCGAATTTGCATAAATTTATGAGTCTGAAACCATAGCCTCTGTTTTTGTGTTAAACCTCTATCTATAAACCTTACTGCTATGTCACTATGAACTAAAGTATTATCTTCTACTCTAGTATTAATCTTTAGATTGTTCTGCTCTAACTCTAAAGCATCTCTGTTTTTTAGAAGCTCTATAAACTCTTTTGTACCTTTATTAAAGATGTAGTGGTACTTCTTTCCAATAAAGGCTACCTCATCTCCTTTTGGATTTAAGTAAAAAGAGATAATTTGTTCTTTATAGGAACTATAGTCATACTGCGTTCTTAAGACATCTTTGGTAATACACCCCATAGACAAAAATATAGCTAGTCCAATAAACAATACGGTCATAAATATTTTTTTCATTTTTTTCTCCTTATATTTAAATAAAATTAAATTAAATTACTGTAGGCTCGATCTTATTGAACATGAAATTAAAA
>JALUKJ010000267.1:2441-2857 GCA_027056615.1 Campylobacteraceae bacterium
CTATAAATATCATTTGATTTTCTGTGTTTGATTTTGACGTTCGATGAAATCGAACCTACAGGATTGAAATTGATTATAAAGATACCAAATAGAATAAACCACCAACCCCAAACAGATAAACTGAAACACATTAAGCCCAAAGGCAATATCTTTATAGGGCTTTAAAAACTCCCAAACAAACCTTTGTAAACTATAGACTAAAATAAATTGGTAAAAGATAAATTTCTCAAAATAGTCTCTACTTTTCTTATATACATAAAGAGTATAAAAGAAAAAAATAGCCATAGTTAAACTCTCATAGAGTTGCACAGGGTGACGCAAAACTCCATCGCCAAAGTCATAGCCAAAAATTGAGCTAGTCTCTACTCCATAGGTGTAGTCCTCTAACCCACTTACAAAACAGCCAATACGCCCAA
>JALUKJ010000268.1 GCA_027056615.1 Campylobacteraceae bacterium
AAAATATAAGCTTTAACTATAGTGTACGAGATGAAGCAGGAGTAGTCTCTGACCCAGCAACTGTAACTATGTCGTTTAAAAACATTATTATCTCTGGAAGACTCTTTAATGATGGAAATGGAAATGGTAAAGTTGATGGTACTCCAATCTCAAAAGCTGATGATAGACCACTCTATGTAACCTTAGTAGACTCAACAGGTAGACCCATAAGCTCTAAAGCATTAGATAGCAATGGAACTTACTACTTTGACAGTATTGATGGACTCTCTCCAGATATTAACTATACAGTTGTATTGACCGACACAGAGAACTCTAAAGATGCAACACTTCCAACTAACTGGAACAATGCAGATGGTGAGAATGTTGGATTAATAGGTTTAGATGGAAGTGCTGATGGTAAGGTGAATGTAGAGGTTCTTAGAGTTGATATTCCAGAGATAAACTTTGGAATTAACAAAAAGCCAGTAGCTTACGATAAAACAGAAGCAATACAGATTAATCCAGGAAGTGATATACAAGTGGCTGTACCTGATTTAGATATTAGTGATTTAGAAAATGCTAAACCAACAACGATTACTGTTACAGAGTTACCAACAAATGCAACACTCTATTATAATGGTGTAGCAGTAGAAAAAAACGTAAAAATTACTAACTTTGATGCAAATAAATTTACAATTGACCCTAACAATGGTGACTTGACAGTAGTCTTTAAATATACAACTACTGATAGTGCAGGAGTTGTATCTGAACCTGCAACAGAAACCATACCATTTAAAGCAATTCGTATTCTAGGACATATTTTTAATGATGGTAACAATGATGGCATAGTTAATGGAAGAGGAATTTCAGCTCCAAGTGGAACACAACTCTATGTGACGCTTTTAGATGCAAATAGTAGAGCTTTAGCTTCAAAAGAGGTAAGAGGAGATGGAAGTTATATATTTGGTGATAGCTCTACAATTGTAGCAAACAGTAACTATAGTGTTATTTTAAGTACAACACAAAATAGTACAAATAGCTCTCTTCCAAGAAATTGGTCAAATCTTGATGGTGAACATATTGGAATGGGTGTTGGAACAGATGGTTCTAACGATGGACGTATAGTTGTTCCTGTAGCAATGCAAAATGTTGTTAATGTCAATTTTGGAATCAATAAAAAACCAGTAGCAGGTGACCGTACAGCCCCACTACAACTTAATCCAAGTGGTAATATACGTGTAAATGTTCCTGATTTAATAATCTCAGATAATGAAGATAAAAACTTAAGAACGGTGACAATTGAAACTCTTCCTAAGCATGGAACACTCTATTATAATGGTGTTAAAGTAGTAGCTGGACAGGTTATTAAAAACATTAATAACTCTTTGTTAACACTTGACCCAGATAGTGGTGACCAAACTGTCTCTTTTACTTATAGTGCTATAGATTCTGTTGGTGATAAGTCAGATATTGCAACAGTGAGTATGTCTTTTGATGGGCTAGAGATTCGAGGGAATATCTTTGATGATGGAAACCATGATGGAAGTGTCAATGGTACAAAAATTTCAAAAGTAGGTAGTGAGCAACTCTATGTATCATTACTTGATAGTAATGGTAATATTGCAAATAGTAAAGCTGTAGAGAGTGATGGCTCTTTCTTATTTGAAGATATTGCACCAAATAGTAGTTATAGCGTTACCCTTAGTACAGAAGCCAATGCAACAAGCTCAACTCTACCAACAAATTGGAACCATGCAGATGGTGAAGAGATTGGTGTACGTGGTCAATCAGGGTTAGATGGTGTAGCTGATGGTAAGATAGTTGTTGATGTGAAAGAGAGTGATGTTATCGAAGTGAACTTTGGAATTAATCAACAACCAATAGCAATTGATAAGGTAGAAAATCTACGTCTAAACCCAGGTTTAAACAGACAAGTATCAGTTCCAAAACTAGAGGTAAAAGATAGAGAAGATGGTACACCAACAACTGTTATTGTAACTAAACTACCAACAAATGGAGTACTCTACTACAATGGAGTAAAAGTAGTTAAAGATGCTAATATTGATAATGTTGATGTAAATAAATTTACCATTGACCCTAATAATGGAGAGGTAGATGTGATATTTGAGTATGTATCTGTCGATTCAACAGGTTGGCTCTCAAAACCAGCAACAGTAAAGATGCCGTTTGATGGGTTGAAGATTTCAGGAAAAGTCTTTTTAGATACCAATGGAGACAATAAAGTAGATGGTATACCATTTAGTAGTGATAGCTATGGACTACAAGTCTATGCAAATTTAGTAGATAGTAATGGTAGTATTGTTAAGACAGTATCAGTAGATAATAGTGGTGAGTATGTCTTTGATACAACAACAGGAGTAGCTCCAAATAGCGATTATAGAGTTGTTTTAAGTTCAGAGCAGAACACAACAGTAGCAACACTTCCAACTAATTGGGAGCATACAGACCGTAATACAAATGGTGTTATAGATGTTCATGTAGCTATTAGCTCTATAGACAATATTAACTTTGGACTAAATAGACAGCCTGTAGTTCATAATGTTGTAGCACAAGAGCGACTAAACCCTACAGGAGATAGTAGAGTAGATGTACCAAATTTAAATATTGAACCAAATGAAGATGGGAAAACAAAAGCAACAACTGTTACTCTATCAAATCTACCAAACAATGCTACACTCTACTACAATGGAGTAAAAGTTACAGAGGGGCAGACGATTAATGACTTTAATAACTCGCTATTGGTTGTTGACCCTAATGACTATAACTTAACTGTAGAGTTTACCTACACTGTAGAAGATAGTGCAGGTTTTGAGTCTGAATCTGCAACAGTAACTATGCCTTTTGCTGAC
>JALUKJ010000269.1 GCA_027056615.1 Campylobacteraceae bacterium
AAAAAGCAGATGAAGTATGTCCTGAGGGGAATGAGTCTCTCGTATCGGTATCTGGTCGTTTTTCTCTTACGGTATATTTTAATGCAAGGGTTGATGCCATAGTAACCCCATAAGATTTATAAAACTCCATTTGTCCCTCTGTGTCATCAAGGTACAAAGTAGTACCATAGGCACTTAATGGAATAGCAGTGGCTAAGATATCTCCAATCTTTTGTGTATTGCTTTTGGCATAGAGCGTTGTACAAAAAAGTAAACTTCCAATTACAATAGATATTTTTTTCATCATATATTCCTAATCTTTTAAGGAATAATGCTCTGTGAAAATGAAATGAGAATGAAAAAGCTCCTACCGACCAGAAAACACCATAGCAGGTTCCATTTTCAACACAGGTCTCACGCTAATCATCGCAGCCGTAATACTCACAATAAGCACCCCTAAAAACCCAAAGAAAGGGGCAAACCACATCATACGAAAAGGGAAATCGGCACTACTTACAGCTTGACCTAAAAGTGCAGATAGACCAATGCCTATGCCACTGCCTACTATTACCCCTATAAATGCTTGGGTAAACACCATATTGGTAAGTTGTTTGTTTGACGGTAATATACTCTTCTCTCCTACTATTTGGGGAAAGCGTGGAATGCCAATTGAAGCAACAAAAACATAATAAAATCATTTATTCAAATATGCATGACAAAGCTGGAGCTTCGTCACGAGAAAAAAGAGCGACAATAACACAACATATACAATTGACTTCAACTAACGCCACTCTATTTAACACTAAATTAACAAAACAATAATATACTTATATTGTGCATTGCAACAGTAGTTTTCAAATCTCCTTATTTGAGACAATTTCCAAATACTATCTCTTATACGGAGATGGTATTTGAGTGTTTCTACAATTCCAACTCTTTTTTATCTGCTATAAATCATAAGAAATAGACAAACTTGAAAATATAAATCTATAACATCTTCAAAATCTCCCACTCCCCATCTAAGGTCTCGACTAAAGCACTACAAGACTCCACCCAATCGCCTGTGTTCATATAAGCTATGCCATCAATCGTTTTAATATCTGCTTTATGAATGTGTCCACAAATTACACCATCGTAGCCTGTATGTTTGACATATTGTGTAGAGATATTTTCATAATCTTCGATGAAGTGTAGAGAGTTTCTTAGATTGTTTTTAAGTTCTCCTGCTAGTGACCAGTAGCGTCTAATGCCCATTTTTTTTCGTATAAAGTTAATGATTGGATTAAAGTTTAGTAAAAAGTTATAACCCATATCTCCAAAAAGAGTAAGCCACCTTTTACTAATGGTCATAGTATCAAAAATATCTCCATGAGTAACAAAATATCTTTTACCATTCATAGCTAAATAATCAAAGTCATTAACTACATTGAGATTGTCACCAAGAAGTAGAGGTAAAAAAGAGCGTAAGAACTCATCATGATTACCTGTAACATAATAGACATTAGTCCCTTTTCTTGCACTTCTTAGAATTTTCTGAATAACATCAGAATGCG
Organism: Campylobacteraceae bacterium; assembly: GCA_027056615.1. Taxonomy (GTDB): domain Bacteria; phylum Campylobacterota; class Campylobacteria; order Campylobacterales; family Sulfurovaceae; genus UBA1140. The sequence continues at coordinate 1,533 of JALUKJ010000269.1, forward strand.
ACTGTTTCCACCGAAACTTCTGTTTAATTGCCCAACCGTCAATAATGTCACCAACAAGGTAGAGATTTTCTGCCTCGTTCTCTTTTATAAACTCTAAAAATTTATCAGCTTGTGAATATTTTGTGCCTAAGTGTAGGTCTGATATAAATATTGATTTGTATTTCATAGTGGGATTATAGGAAGAATTAGTTACAAAATAGTAACTCATTTCTGTATTTTTAATTATAAAAGGAGTAAAAAAGAAATGAGTTGAAAATTACATGTGGAGTGGTGCATCTCCACATCTTAACCCTATGTGATAATAGGGCTAAAATGTAGCGAATAAATGGGGGATTAATTATTTAATCCCTTTTGTTTCCCAGTATTTTCTAATAGCATCTTTAGTCTCTTTTGGAAGAGGTACATAACCTAAGTCAGACGCTGCTTTGTCTCCGTTTGTGTATGCCCAGTCAAAGAATTTTGTAACTTCTTTATCTGTTTTTACTTTTTCTATTGGAAGCAAAATAAATGTTGCTGCAACAATTGGATAAGACGTTTCACCTTTAGGGTCACCAATAACAGCATAGAAGTCTTTGTCTGCTGTCCACTCTGCATATTTTGCTGCATCTTGGAATGATTGTAGTGTTGGGTTAATAAATTTACCCTCTTTGTTCTCTACTTGTGCAGCAGGAAGTCCTAATTTTTCTTTGAAAGAGTACTCAATGTAACCAATAGAGTTTTTAATCTGTTGAATGTTAGCAGATACACCAGAGTTTGATTTACCAGCAACAACTTTTTTAGCACCCCATGTTGGTTTTTTACTTACTTTAAATTTATCGTCAAGTTGATTTAAGAAGTAAGTAAAGTTAAATGTTGTACCCGATTTATCAGCTCTAACTGCAACAGTAATAGGAGCATGAGGAAGTTTTAAACCTTTGTTATCTTTAGCAATAACTTCATCGTCCCAGTTGGTAGCTTCTCCACTAAAAATAGCAGAAACAGCGGCACGAGAAAGTTTTAACTCACCATCTTTAACACCATCAATATTGTAAGCTAAAACAATTGAACCTACAACAGCAGGGAACATGTAAAGTTTTTTCTTTTTAAGTGTTTTTGGTTTTAATGGTTTATCTGAACCTGCAAAGTTTACCATTCTTTTTGTAATAGATTTAATTCCATCACCTGAACCAGTTGTGTGTAGTTAACTTGGTTATTTGTAGCTTTAAAGTAATCTGCTGTCCAAGCTTTATAAACAGGACCAGGAAAAGAAGCACCTCTACCTTTTAAGTTATCTGCATGTACAGAAGTTAATGTAACAGT
>JALUKJ010000270.1 GCA_027056615.1 Campylobacteraceae bacterium
ACTTAAACCTAATATATAGACAAAATAAGTCCATAACTTTAAATATAATTCTCTTATCACCAAACAAAGGATAAAAGATGAACTTTAAAGAGACATTAAAACATTACGGTATAACTTCAATTTGGCACTTTACAGATAAAAGCAACTTAGCTTCTATTAAAAAGTATGGATTACTATCATTGCGTTTATTAAGTCAAAAAAATATTGATGTTCCTTGTTATGGAGCTAATAGTTTTAGTCACTTTTTAGATAGAAGTAAAGGAATAGATAAATATGTTCATCTTGCTATTATTCCTGACCACCCTATGCTCTATATAAAAAAGAGAAATGGAGAGATTCCTAATCCTATATGGTTAGAAATTGATGTCTCTATTCTATTTGAGAAAGAGAGTTTATGTTGTAATCAAATTGCCAATAAAAATAGTGCAAGATGCTATAATATTAATAAAATAGCAGAAGTTATTAACTTAAAAAGATTATTAAATAAACCTGCACCAAGAGATCCAATAAAAAGGGCTTAACTTTTAGTTTTAAATAATATTGAATGGAATAAAATCAAAGGAGTACACCATGGCTAACAGACCAATATTTTTAAGCACAAATAACCCTAAAAAACTTTTTGAAGAGAAAAACATAGAATTTAAATTTTTTAATGGTTTTTCTGTCTCTCAAAAATCAAAATCTATTATCTCACTACACCAAAGTGCAAAACAACAAGGCATAACTAAAGTTTTAGAAGTCTCTACAAAATCAGACTCTAAAATTGGTTGGTCATTAAGTGCCTTTAACCTTATGGTGGAGTTTGACGGAGACAAACAGATAAGCCTAGAGTGTGCTTTTCAAGGAAGTAAAGTATTTGAGGGAAATGTTCAATATAAAGATATTTACCATAAAACAAGCATCGAAGCCAAAAAAGATGTAAGATTAAAACAATCAGGCAATATTATTGGTTTTGAATTTGAGGGTGTATTTTGGGGAAATGAACCAAAAACGGCTTTTTATGATTGGATGTATATTAATGCTTTGTATAAAAATAATAGAGATATAGTGGAAGAGTTATTGGAGTATAAAGCATTTAGTGACATAGAATTTAACCCTAAAAAATCTATCAACTGCCAAGCTCGAACTTGTGCTATTTTGGTTTCGTTGGTTAGGTTAGATTTGATTGATGAGGCTTTGAGTTCTAAAGATAGGTTTGTTGAGGTTGTTTATGGGAAAGCTCTTGTTCAAGGGAATTTATTTAGTCTAGATTTCTCGTAAAAAATATCTAAATCATCAATACAAAAACCCAAACAACCAAAGAGGAATTTTATTTCCAAACCCAGTCTCAATATTATCAGCAACTACAAAAGAGTTATCAATATCTTTTATCTGTTTAAAGCTTTTGTTTTTACCACCCACTTCAAAAAGGTACTTCTCATCAACTAAAAAATCCCCTTTTTTAGGAATAGATAAATCGTGATGACTCTTTAAAAATGTGGTAAAAGTCGTCTCTCGTATCATCCCAATAGTTGCTTGGCTACAGTAGCTATAGTTTAGGTTTGGATTGTTCAGATAGACCTTGTCAGGTTTAGAAAAGATATTATCTCCCTTTGATTTTGCACGAATCACATTAAAAATCTTTCCTCTATGCAGATACTCAAAATAGAGATAAAGTGTGTCTCGGTCAATGCCAATTTTATTACTTAGCTCTTGAATATTTAGCGTAAAAGGTTCAGAGGCACAGATAAGTTTTACCAATTTTTTAAGATTGACAATATACTCATATTTGATTTTAAAAATAGAGGGAATATCAACCTCTATGGCTGTGTTTATGGTCTCATTTAGTTTAATGGTGTAGCGATTTGGGTTTTCAAAGTAGAAAGGGTAGTAGCCAAACTCCAGATACTCTTCCCAAAATTCTAAAGGTTTAAGCTTACTAGCAATCTCAAAAGCAATGTCGGTATGGTTTTCTAAGATGTTCTCTAGGCTATAAAATGAAAGTGAAACATCAGTTTTAAACTTTAAAAACTCTCTAAAACTTAGCCCATTGACTCTGTAGATAACAGCTCGACGACTCAAATCGGCTTTTGCGTGTTCTAACTCTATAGCAGATGAGCCAGAGAAGATAACTTTGAGAGGAAGCATATCGTATATCTGTTTGAGTTCTATCTCAAAATTTCTATATTTGTGTATCTCATCAATAGCTAAAATCTCTCCTCCTTTTAGTGAAAATTCTTTTGCAATTTCAACTAAAGAGGTATTTGACAGAGCAATACTATCAGCACTAATATAGAGCTTTTTAGAAAGAGAGGTTGGATGATTTTTAAGATAGTTTAAAATATAAGTTGTCTTTCCAACCCCTCTTGCTCCAATAATACCTATGAGTTTATCTATATGGTCAATCTCTTTATAGAAATATCGTTCACGAGGAGAGGTAGATAGCTGAATATAGAGTGAAGAGTTTTCAATGAGTTTCTTTAGCATGATACAACTTTTTTATTTTATTGTATCAAAATTCGGATTAGACTCCGAATTATTTATGAATTTATTTGGGTTCAATCCTAATCTTACTCATAATAAAACTTCATCCCCTTCTGTTTTATTGTTTTTTTCTAATATTGAGATAAATATTTAAGACATTAACAGGGTTAAGTGGAAAAATTATCAAATTATAGCGTAAAACCACCTCTTTTAAGGGGTGGATGAAAGCGTAGTCTGCAAACAGAAAAGTTTTTACTGTTTTGGTCTATCTTGATTTTCAATATAATTTTTTAGAATTTCCAAAGTTACACCTCCAGCACTTCCTGCAAAATATGAACGAGTCCAAAGTGAGCTTTTTTGATTTA
>JALUKJ010000271.1 GCA_027056615.1 Campylobacteraceae bacterium
ACCCTAACCAATAACCAAATAACAAACTAAAAATATAATTTAAAACTACTGCAAAAAAAGTAATATACATAATATAGTGTGTTTTTCGTTTTATTGTATAGCCAAAACCATTAGCTTGACCACTTTGTACAAAGAGAATAGATACCAATGCCAATGGAAAAAGATATGCTACTTTTAAATAATCAATCCCCCCAAATAGTTCCACAGCCCACTCTGCTAATGGATAAGTTATAAAAAAAGAAATAGGAATAAGTATCAAATAGAGATGGAAAAAATTTTTAATTAATTTTTTTCCCTCTTTTGTTTTATAATTTTGAAACATCACAGGCAAAAAACCTCCTGTGACTGTTCCCATAATAATTTGAGGTATCATCGCAAGTTTAATAATAAGTGCATACAAACCTAACTCATATTTTCCAAATAACATCAGTATGACAATCCTATCTGCCATCTGCATTAAATTATCTCCTAAATAATTTGGAACAAAAGGAAGAGATAGTTTAAACAACTCAATCAATGACTCTTTTGCATTATCTATTATTTTAAATTCAAAAATAAATTCTCTTGAGATATATAAAGAGACCAATGAACCCAAGAATAGACCAACAACTAATCCTTGTAGATAGGATTCAATACCATTAAAAAGATACAAAAAAGATAGCCCTATTAACATGCCAGAGATATAGGAGAAAAGTGTTACAAAGGAAGCCTCTTTTGCTCGTTCTCTCCATCTTAAAAAATTAAAAGTATGATAATTAATCATGCTAAAAAAAACATAGAGACCTATGTATATCCATATCTCTCTATTTAAAAGTAACAGTTCATTGGTATAGGTAAAAATAAGGCTTAAAATTAATGTTAAAAATAGCATAATAGTAATACTAATTAATAGTGTAGAGACATAAAAGAAAGAGAGTTTATTATTATCATCTTTTGACTCAACTAAAAGTATTGCTATGCCTGAGTCTATACCTAAAATAACTAAAATATTAAGAAAACCACTTATTACCAAAAAGAGGTCATACGTGGCAAAGGCTTCAACTCCAACACTTTTTGCTAAAATTGGAATAATAAAGAAAGCCAATATTTTATTTCCAATATTAGCAATTAAATAATATTTACTATCACTAAGACCCTTTTTTATTAAACTCATTTTATCTTTTCTTTATATAACTCTTCAATAATTTCTTTATACTCTTTAGCAAGACCAACTCCTGCATATTTATCAAACCACTCTCTATTTTGAGATGCTTTATCAAGATAAAATTTTCGATTCAATACAAAATCATTTAAATGCTTTTCAACCTCTTCTATTGTAAATGCTTTCAGAATAAAGGGCAAATTATGCCCCATCTCTTCTTTATATTCTTCATCACTTTGAACAATATTTTGCATTAAAATTTTTCCACGAGTAAGTCCCTCCCAACCCACTCCACCCCACATAGTTGCACAAAGAGAATCAACAACAATATCAGCATAACCAATTAACTGTAAAATATCTTTTCGTGGCATTAAATTTAACCATAAAACATACTCTTCAATCTGTAATTCTTTAATCAACTCTTTTGATGCTTCAACATCTTGTCCATATTCAAAAAAGACAAGTAGAGGTTTAGAGTTATGATTCTTTTTAATAAATTGGCTGTATGCAATTATTAATTTATTTAAACCTTTTCCTCCATCTTCTTTAATCTGAACCTCTAAAGCATCTTCTTGCCAAACATGACGGGTATGAGAGAAAATAATAAAATCATGCTTCTTGATTTTCTCTATTATTGTTTTAAGTTCTGGATTATTTTCTTCTTCTAGGTATACCATAAGAAGATACTTTTTAATATATTTTTGAGTTAAACCGACTCTTTCTAAAGCATTATTAGTTATATCTTGTACGCCAGAGGCAATAACCTTTGTTGTATTTTTTTGTAATCCTTTAACTTGAAGATGCGTAACGTATCTTCGTACCAAATTTTTTAAAATTGTTACAAAAGTTAAAGGCATATTGCTGGTATGTTCAAGACCATCATCATGAGGAATAAAAATATCTAAAGGAGTATCAAGACGATAAAAAAGAGCAGGCGCAAAGCCACTACCAATAAAAAAGTCATACTCTTTCAAGAGTAATTTAATTCTCTTTTTATCTAAAAAAAATAGTCCTTTTACACTCTCAACTATTGGTAAGATATGAATATAGGGTTGATACTCTTCTATGTGATATGTATCTTTCTCTGGCTTAAAATGGTCATATTGATTTTCATACATAAAGAGATGTGCATCTAAACCTAAATCTCTTAAATATCTCATAATAGAGAAAAAATTGTTATTCATATTTCCAATTAATGCTATTTTCATTTTTCGATTCCTTTTAAATGTTCAATAATCTTATCTTCTCCTATATTAAATAGTAAATCCAAAATCGAAAGCCCTTGAACACAATTAGAAGTAAAGGGTTGTTTATATTGTGGGTGATTTACTGCATTATATTCTAATGAGATATTATGTTCGGAAAACAGAGTATCTTCTTGATAACCAGAAGCTCCATTACCACACAGATAGGTGCGACTATCTGTTTTTTTTAATAAATCAATTAAAAGTTCTGTACTTTTTGTTTTAAGATTAAAATCTGAACTGTAGACAATTTTTGTTGAGATTTTTAATATACGCATAACTTCTATAATAAATGCCATATTACGTGTTTGCAAATTATTTGAGCTATCATTAAAATAATTCTCTACTAAATATTTCACTTTGTCATATAGAGATTTTGTAGATAAAGTATTAATCTGTGAATTACCACTTGAGAATTGAGAATTAGGAGAGTCAATATAGT
>JALUKJ010000272.1 GCA_027056615.1 Campylobacteraceae bacterium
GGGTTACTTGCTCATAATTATATCCTAATATATGAGTATAGATATTGCAAAATGTTTATTTTGTGCTATTTTTAGTAACTCTATAGGCTGTTATTACAATAACATTTCCCTCTTCATCTTTAGCATACACTACATGAAGAGGAAGATTATCACTATATCCCAATATCAAAAATGATGGATAGGGTTTATCGTCTACATAGGTTTCAATAATTTCACCATTTTCTATTACTTCTTCTATATGACGTTCATCTATATCTCTTTGAAACATTCGTTCAATAGCATGAAGTCGATAGATATATTCCAAAACTATTCCTTTGTTGTTTAAATTATTATAGCATACTTATTGCAATCATCAAAACATCAACTCCTCAAAAACCCCAACAACCCTTCAATCAAATCTTGTGGTGTAGGAGGACACCCCTTAATATGATAACTCACAGGTAAATCAACCCCTTTAATAGCAAAGGTCTTTTCAAATACTCCTAAATCTTTGGTGCAGTCTCCAATGGTAACAACCCATTTTGGAGAGGGAACTTGCTCGTAAGCGTCCCAAACATGATGATACATGTTTGCTGTCATCACACCACTTACCAACAACACATCAGCGTGTCTTGGAGAGGCTACAAAAGAGATACCAAGTCGCTCTAGTGCATAATAAGGATTTGATAAAGCGTTACACTCTGCTTCACAAGCGTTACAACTGCCACTGTCTACCATTCTAATTGTTAGGCTTCCTGCAAAACGTTTTTTGATAGCTGATTTTAGCTCTTTTTGTTCACTTGTTAGTTCATGGGTCTCGGTTACTAAACCTGTTTTTGCTCGTTTATACCAAAATTTTAACATCTTATAAATCACTCCCTGCATAGCTTAAGTCAAAACTTTTATTGATTAGTGGGAAATCGGCAATAATATCTTTGTAGATGGTGGTGTGAAACACCTGCCAATTAATAAACGATGGGTCACGTACCACCATTCTTTCAACCACACCATTTTGTATGTTTAAGTAGAGAAATAGCTCTCCAATACTGCTTTCGACACGGCTCATATACTCACCATCGTTAAAGCTTTTAAATGTAAACTGCTCTTCGTCTTGGTGGGCGAAAGCTTCTATCATGGTTATGGAGTTATATATCTCTTGGATTCTTAGCCTAAATCGGTCGGCGACTTCTCCTTTTTTACCCAATTGCATTTGGTAACCATACTGCTCATGCCACCCACTAGTAGCTCTTTGGTCAACAGCAATGCCACTGGCTCGTGCTACTAAACCAACTACACCATATTTAGTTGCTTTTTTTGGATTTAGTCTACCTGTGGTATCAAACCTATCCCAAACAGAGGGAATACCCTCTATCCACTTCTCAAAAAACTCTACCTCTTTTTGAAGCGATAGAACAAACTCATTTAGATAATCAAAATCAAGTGTTGTCTCTTCATTAATTGCCCCAAAACCAAAACGATGAGAGGTGAGATGGTGCATGGTGCGTCTTGCCTCTTCTGCTAGTTTACTCATAAAGGCTAAAGCCGAAGCGAACCCTGCATCATTGGGAATAAACCCAAGGTCGGTTAGGTGGTGGATAATACGCTCCAACTCCAACAGTGCAAAGTAGTGTCGCTTTTTACTCTCGGGAATCTCTACCCTACTCGCCTCGGCTAGTATCTCAAAAAGAGCAATTTGGTAGGCGATGGACTCATTGCCACTAATGCGTTCGACAATGGGTTTAATAGCTCTTGGATTTTTCCCCTCAACCATCTTCTCTATGGCTCGGTATTTGTAGAAGTGTCGTACCTCTAGGTGTAAAATCTCCTCTCCTGCTTGAGAGAACTGAAAATGCCCAGGCTCAATGACCCCTGCATGAATTGGACCAACAGGAACAACAAAAATTCCCTCTCCATCTATCTCTTCATATTTGTAAGGAACAAAGTTGCTATACTCCAACGCTTTATCCTGAAAATCTTTTCGCATAGGAAAGAGCTCTTTTGGAAAACGCTCATGTTTAATGGTTGGGCGTGTGTCGAAAGCTCGGTTAAAAATGATACCAAACTCATCCGATATTTTACGCTCCATCCAAATAGCAGAGGGGTATTTGGTCATAATGGAGTCCACCAAAGGCTTCTCTTTGGAGACCTCTTGTCGCTCTATTTTTTCATCAAACACATCAACAATCTCAAAGGTATCTTTATGCTCTTGGGCAAATCTTACTATTAATCTCATGACATTATTCCTTCAATGGCTTGGAGTACAGGTGGCAAGATTAGGGTTAAAGTTGCCACCACAAAGATGGAAAGAGTCAATATTTCGCTTCGGTAAATATGACTTGGCTCTCCCTCCTCATAGAGTGCCTCTTGATAGATGGTAATAAACTTGTAAAAGACAATACTTAAAAGCAACAAAATAAAAAATACCACTCCTACCATAAGCAAGAAGTGAGAACTAAGGGTAGCACTCTCTATCATAGCTTTAAATCCATAGATTTCACTAAAAAACATAGGGCTTGGAGGTAGTGAGATAATCGCTAACATCAACATGGAAATAAGCAGAGTAGGAGTGCCTCCTATCCCTTTGAGTGTTCCTCTAAAGTTATATTTTCTATGACTCTCTAAGACAGCTGTACTTAAAAAAAGTGCAGGTTTAATAAACGCATGGGCTGCAAAGTGTAACAACGCAGCAAAGTAACCCCCACTCACCCAAAAGATAACAATAAGGCTCATGTGTTCAATCCCTGAGAGTGAAAAGAGTCGCATATAGTCTTTTGCTCGGTAGATAAGGAAACTCACCATAAAAAGAGTTAAAATTCCATAGACATAGGTAAAAGTAATAAGGTGGGCGTTATTGACCACTTTTTCTACTTCGCTAAGTCTAAAGAAGCCTAATAAGATGGCACTCTCTAAGATACCACTAAACAAAGCCCCCACTTGGTAGATGGCACTACGTTCAATATCGGCAATCCAAAGGTTCATAGGAAAGAAACCCATTTTAATAAACATTCCAGTAGATACTAAAAAGAAACCTATCTCAAAGAGGTAGCCATTAATCATTTTGGCATTCTCAATAAGTGAGTAGAAGTCCATAGCCTGTTCTTGTAAAAGTGGTTTAGTAGCTGAATAGATAAGAATAATCCCAAATAAAATAAGCGAAATGGCAATTGCCCCTACAATAAGGTATTTCCAACTCTCATTATAAGCAAAGGTGGAGTATTTGATTTTTATCATATAGACCGTTGAGAGAGTGGCAAACTCTAACCCTATCCAGTAGAGTCCCATATTGTTTGAGAGAATAGAGAGGGTTAAACCTAAAAAGAAGATACCAAAAAAGAGGTAAAAGTGTTTAATCTGCTTCTTCTTTAAGCCCAATCGGTATGGTAAAGAAATCATACTAATACTGACCCCAACAGCTACGACCGAAGAGACCAGCAATATAAAAGCATTAAGGTCATCGACCATAAAGTAGTCGTTATGCATGTGGTTAAAAAAAAGATAGATAGCAGGAAAAATAACCGAAGTTGCTACAAAGCTCATAACAATTTGGTTGATTTTAAAAAAGCTTAAAACAATAATAATAATAGAGGGTAAAAATACAAAATACACTACTTCTCCTCCTGTGGTTTAAATAGTAGATTAATAACGACAATAAACATCATAAGGTCAACAAATATACCTAACTCTATTATCATTGGCATTCCTTTAGTGGCACTAATAGCAAGAAGAAAAAGGCTATTTTCAATAAATAAAAATCCCAATACTTTAGAGGCAACCGTTTTATGTTCCATAATCAGTAATAAAGATAAAAAGAGTGAACTTACAGCAATGGTTACATAGTTGGATTGAAGATACATAATAGTAATAGGTTCAATCAAATAAAAGGTAAATGCTAAAATTAGAGGCACAATAATAACTAAAAAGTGGTTCTGAATACTCAAAGGTATAGAGCGTTGTAGATTGAACTTCAAAGTAATATCTCGCAATACAAACGGAATAATGAGTGACTTCATAATAATAGTAATACACCCTACAATAAGCATCTCATTGTCATCAAGTTCAAATGAAACACTCATAGCAATCAGGCCTAAAAAGAGTGAATTAAGAGCGTACCAACTATAGAGCCGAAAGAGCCGTGTAGTAAAGAGTGAGATAATAAGTGTAGCTAGAAAAAATCCCATAAAAATATCGGTCATGCTAGACTCCTAAGATATAAAAAGTAAATAGAGAGAGAAAACCAAAAATAATGGCAATCCCCAAAAGGTTAGGCACTTTAAAGAGTCTAAGCTTGGCTGTATTTACCTCAATAAGTGCCACGGTTACAGAGACTAAAAGAAGCTTTAGAACAAAGACTACAAAGGCTAGATACCAAACTAAGTTAACCCCAAAAGGTAGAAATAGACTTACAAACAACGTAGAGAAAATAGCAAATTTTAAAGCTCCTGCCAACTCAATCAATGCTAGGTTTGTTCCTGTTAACTCCAAAATCATTGCTTCGTGTACCATAGTAAGTTCCAAGTGTGTTTCAGGGTTGTCAACAGGTATTCGCCCATTCTCGGCAATAAGCAAGATAAAAAAGGCTATCGAAGCCAAGATAAAACTAGCAGAGTGCATCATAGGAAAGTGAGTATTGAGATGTAAGGTTGCTTTAGAGATACCTATACTCCCACCCATAAGTGAGATACTAAACATGGTTAAAACCATAGCAGGTTCAACCAATGACGCAATAAATGCCTCACGGCTACTCCCCAAGCCACCAAAACTACTCGCCCCATCAAGCCCCAAAAGCATTAGAAAAAAGGTAGAGAGACTTAACAACCCTGTAATGGTAAATGCGTCCATAAAGGAGATATAGAACGCATTATGAAAAATAGGTGGCAAAAGGAAAAGAACTACTACAATAGGTGCTAATATCATAAAGATAGAGGCACGAGAGATAACACTTGCCTCTTTGGCATAGATAATCTCTTTTTTGAGTAGTTTCATAAAGTCTCTATAGGGTTGAAAAGGGCTAACAGGACGTTTAAACAAAAGCCACATCTTAAGTGACTTAATAAAGCCCACCAAAAAAGGAGCAATCAGAAAAATAAAGAGTGAAGTAAAGAGATATTGAATCATTTTTTATCACCTCCAATTAATAAAATTTTAACAAAGATGGTAATAATAACTACCTCTAACACCACCGAACCCCATGTAACTTCGTTGTAGAAGACCCGAAAACTAAAGAGTACAATAACCAAAAGGTTAAAGATAAGTACTGAGTATTTTGTCTTTTCAAAGTGTGAGATACGGTAGACAATGTAGCTAATGTAGTTAAGTAGTTTTTTTGTTCCCTCATAGAGGCTTTTTTCAAAAAGGGGTTGTACATGAACCTCATAAAAACTCGACTCAAACTTAGTGGTATGTCCTGCAACGGTCTGTTTATGGCTGTGAACTTCAGGTTTATAGAGCCATGTAAAGAAGCGTCTAATTGGTCCTGCAAATCCTGTAGCTGTGTATTGTGATTTTGATGAAGTGTTGTAACCACAAGCCCAAGTGTGGCAGATTCGCTCTTTGTTTCTAAGAGATAGATAGAAAATAGCAATAAATGTTACTACTAAAAGAAGTGCAAAAGTAAGTAAAATAGGACTAACTGCTCCAAAGTTCTCATTAACCGATTTCATAACCCATGGTGTTGGAAAGATGGTAGCGTAGATGTTCTCTATTGGTAATGACTCATTAATAAACTTAATAATTAGAGGTAGATATAACATTAAGCCCACTACAACAAAAATCATAAGTATCTGACCAAATTGCATCATACCATTAACCTCTTTGGCGTGTTTGCTATTTTGACTTCGGGAAAGCCCTAAAAAGGTAATTCCAAACGCTTTAACAAAACAAGCTATCGCCAATCCACCTGTAAGTGCAAGGGCAAAAATAGCAAAAGGAAATGAAATTTTAAGCTCTATGGCATCAAGACCATTTGAGCCTAACATACTCTGAAAAATCATCCATTCACTCAAAAAACCATTGGTAGGAGGAAGTGCCGAGATGGAGATAGCCCCTATTAAAAAGGCAAATGTTGTAACAGGCATACTCTTGATTAATCCTCCATACTTCTCCATATTTTTTGTATCGGTAGCATACAACACCCCACCTGCACTCATAAAAAGTAGTGACTTAAAGCTCATGTGATTAAAGCTATGATAAACCCCAGCTATAAAAGCAAATGCCGAAAGGGTAGGTAAATTTAAGCTCATAAATATCATTCCAACCCCAATGGCAATAAGAATAATTCCAATATTTTCCACCGAGTGGTTGGCTAAAAGGGCTTTAATGTCATGTTCAGCCAATGCATACAACACCCCTACCAAGGAGCTAATTGCCCCAAGTACCAAGATAATGACCCCCCACTCTATCTGCCAATTGGGCAACAGAAAGATAAAACGTAAAAAAGCATAGATAGCAACTTTAAGCATGACCCCACTCATAAGTGCCGAAACAGGCGAAGGGGCGACAGGGTGGGCATAGGGTAACCAAACATGAAGAGGAACAACCCCTGCTTTACTTAAAAAACCAATCGTAATAAGTAAGAAAAGTAGCGTTGGATATTTAAAATTGGCTAACAACTCTTTTAAGGAGTCAAAATCAGCAAAAAGGCTCTCACTTCCAATCAACAAGAAAAAAAGCAGAATAAAAATAAACCCAAAATGGGTCATAAAGAAGTAAAATCGACCTGCTTTCATTGTCTCAGCGTTACTATTGGTCAAGATAAGTTGCCACGAAGTTAAGCTCATTAACTCCCAAAAGAAAAGAAAAACAAGAAGATTATTGCTTAACACCACCCCCACCATAGAGACAATAAACATAAAGTAATGAATTAAAAAATGTCTCTTACGTTCAATATGAGAGAGATAGCCTGACATATAGACGAGATTAGGAATGACCCCTAATAGAATTAAAAAAAGAAAAAGTAACGATAGCCCATCAAAACTAAACATGGATTTAGCCTTATATATAAAGATTTGATGGAATTATATAATTTTAAAGGTTATAGTTTGTTAAAAAGTGTTTTTAATTTTTACTTTTTAAAATCTCTTCCAAAACTCCCGACTAAACAATACAATAAAAGTATAAAACTCCAACCGTCCAATAATCATAAAGAATGAGAGCAATACCTTATCAAAGTCACTAAAGATACTAAAGTTATCAGCAGGACCCACATGTCCAAACCCCGGACCAATATTTCCTACCACGGCGATAGAGGCACTAAGAGCTGTTAGGTAGTCATAGCCTTTAGCAAAAAGGTAAAAGGAGAGAACTAAAGTTGTAAACATATAGATAAAGAAAAAACCACTTACACTTACTAAAACTTTACCAAGTACCTTTTGACCATCAATATAGACTCCCAACATAGCATTTGGATGGAGTATCTGCTTAAATTGAGTACTAAGACTTTTAAGGAGTACCACATAACGAATCACCTTTACTCCTCCTGCTGTACTTCCTGCATTGGCTCCAATAAACATTGGAATAAAAATAAATGCTATCGCGGCTCGTGACCACTCTCCATAGTCAGTTGAGGCAAACCCTGTGGTGGTAATAATAGAAGAGATGGTAAAAAAGGAGTGGGTTAAAGAGTGAAAAACAGTATCTTTACCAATAGAGATATGAACAGCACTTAAGGCAATAGATAGAACTAAAAATACAGCTAAGTACCAAATTACCTCTTCACTCTTATATCCTTTAAAATCTCCAGATAATGCTCTAAGATGAGCGATAAAGTTTACCCCACTTAGAAACATAAAAATGGTTGTTATCCATAAGATAAAATAGTTATGCTCCCAATAGCCCATACTGCTATTTTTAGTAGAAAATCCCCCTGTGGAGATGGTAGAGAAAGCATGGTTAATCGCATCAAAAGCACTCATTCCACCAAGGTAAAGCAAGATAAAATCAAGAAAGGTCAAGAGCATATAGATTTTCCATAGACCCATGGCTGTATCTTTGATTTTTGGCGTTAGTTTCTCTACGGAAACCCCTGTAGATTCAGCTTTAAAGAGGGTGAGTGAACCTGTAGGGTTAATGAAGGTTAACAGACCCACACCCAAAACAATAATACCCATTCCACCCAACCAATGATAAAGACTTCTAAGTATCAGAGTAGTATGAGTTAATGACTCAATATCATTATATATTGTTGCTCCTGTAGTAGTAAAGCCACTAACAGCTTCAAAAAATGCTTGTGCAAAAGTAATATTTGAAGTAAGGTAGAGTCCCATCCCTCCTACAACTCCAAAGAGTATCCAACTAAGATTTACGCTAAAAATTCCCTCTTTTATACTCATTTGACTAGGGTGATGGTAAAGCCAAAAATAGAGTAGAATATTAACTAATAGATAAAGAAGATTAAAAATAAGATAGCTACCAATAGACTCATGATAGATAGTACCTATTAGTGAAGCAAATCCTAAAAAAAGAGATAACACAACTCCAATGATTGAAATAAATTTTAAAATATTTTTTAAAGAGTTTGCATCCAATTTTTAACCTTTTCTGCTCTATTGGTTGGGGTAAAGAGTATGATTATATCGCCTATTTCTAAAAGGACAGGTGCAGTAAAGGTCAGAATACGACCTTCTCTAACAAGAAATAATTGTATCTCTTGCTCCAACATAGGTATAGCCTCTTTTTGGGATATAAAAGTGATTTTGCGACTAAGAACAGTCCCTCTTGCCCCACAGTAGTGGCGTTCTCGCATAGTAGCATTTGAGGATATTTTTTCTAATATACTATAGTAGGTCATGTTTTTTGGACCTCTAATAGTAATAATACCCAACTTATGCATCAAGTCATAAAAATTGGTATCGTTGTTAATGGCAATAGTTTTAGGAACGTTATACTCCTTTGCTTCTAAGCATCGAATAATATTTTCTTCATCACTTTTGCTTGTTGAGATAATTAAGTCGGCATTTTTAATATTCTCTTCATTATAGATAGTATCAGCAATATAGTGACTATTGATAATAGTT
>JALUKJ010000273.1 GCA_027056615.1 Campylobacteraceae bacterium
TTTCAAACTCTTCTACTGAAATGGTTTGGTCACCAATGGCTATCTGCCAATCATACTCTAACATGGATTTCAGGTCAAAGAAGGATTGTAAGTTTTTAGATTTGGAGCTAACTTTTAACGAAAGTTTGGGACGTAAAAGATTTTTTAGCTCTTTTGGCAAGATAATATCTATACCTAAATTGGAGATAATGGTGGAGGTGTTGAGCAAAAACTCCTCTAGTTTAGACTTGGAGAGTTCTACCATATCTTTTTTTAGAAGTTGGCTAGTTTCAGGTAGATAGCTGTTTAAAAATGAGATAAATTTTAAAATCTCCATCTTCTTTAGAATGCTTAAACTCTGATTTAAAAGATACTCTTTGGTTTTGTGCTGAACTTTAATGGCTAAAAAATACTCATCTGCTTTGTCGATGTAAATCTTATAACGATATTGACTTTTGATAATGTCAAAAATAGAGAAGTAGTTATAGATAGAGGTGGCAATATTCTCTTCTTCAAAAGTCTTAACTCTGAACTCTTCGGCATGGAAAAAGCTCCAAGAGACTTTAGGTGGATTGTTTTTCTGTTTTTTATGAGTAAACTCCATACTATCTACAAAATCACTAATAATCGCAGAGAGTATCGCTTCTGTTGAGGTTAATTGGTTCAGATACTTTTTCTTATGTTGAACCATTTTAGGAGCTAATAGACTCAAATTTTTAAGCTGTTTTTGCACTTCTGGAATGGAGTGAAGTAGTCTGTAGACAATAAAAAAGCTCTTTTTGTTCTCTACTACAGCAGGGATAAAACTTTTTGACTCTATCATCAAATAAGCAATACGAAAAAGATAGAAAAGAAAACGGTAACTCTGGCTTCCACTATCATCTTCAAATGAAATAAAGAGCCTAAAGAGTTCAAGAGTAGAGATGGTCATGGTCTCTGTTCTAAACTTTGCGTCAATATCAACAAAAAGGTTTTTCGAATCTAAAAACAGAGGATTTGTCACTTTGAATTGACTCTCATAAACATTATGATTAAAAATAAACTCAAAATCTGCATTTTGAAAAAGTCGCTCTATATCCTCAATCTCACGGCTCTGAATTGGAGAGATATTTTGAACCAACGCTTTAGGCACTTTTTTATAAAACTCCTCCATTACCTCTTTGTAGTCAATAGGTGCAAAAGGAGGGTTAGATGAGAGCATAGAGAGTATAAAACTTGAACTGTCACCCAGTTTAATAATCTCCAAAGGTTCACTACTTACCTCTTGGGCTTGATAAGGAGTTAAAGATAGGGGGTACTCTATATTTATCTCATTCTCAATCCCATAATGTTTAATAAGGTCAAAACCACGAAGAGAAAAGAGTGTAAAAGGATTCTTATCCATCTCACTGACAGCGATATAGTAGAGTCCTGCAATATGTTTACAAGCAGAGTAACCTCCAAAATCAGGACAAGAACAATTCATTTTAAAATCTTTAAAGAGAGAGATTCTAGCCTTATGGAGAAGATTTAAAAAAGTTTCAGGTAAATCTCCATTCATGATTGAGGCTAAAATAAGAGGGTTTTTTTCTAAAATAGTTTTAATAGTTGTTATCTCATTTTTACTAAAAGGAGTAAAGTCCATACTTGTACTGTAGTAGGGATTGTAGTTACCTTTTACTTTTGCTTTAATATGACTATTTTTTAGAGAGACATTGTAAACCTTACCTGTATTGGCATAACTCTTACCTCGTCCTAGTCGTCCTGAATCTGTCTTTTGCTCCAAAACCTTTAAAAGCTCTGCACCCCAGATGGTGGTTCCGTACTGTTTTCTTGCCATGAGTTTTCTTTATGCTGTTTTTTTGTGTTATTTTACTCTTTTGTCTCTTTAAAGAAGAAGGTACTAACTTGTTTGTGTTGGAGTAGGTTTTGAAATCTCAAGAACCCTCTCTCCAAACTCCCTAAGCTCTCCATTAGGTGAAACATAACGGTAGAGGGTAGGGCGAGTAATTCCAAGCTCAGAACATAGTTCAGCCACAGAGGTATCACGATTTTTCATGGAGGCTTGGGCTAATCTTACTTGAGCTTTGGTCAGTTGAAATTTTCGTCCACCTTTACGCCCCCTAGCTCGTGCTGCTTGAAGTCCTGCAATGGTTCGTTCACGATTTAGCTCTCTTTCAAATTCTGAGAGAGCTGCAAAGATAGAGAATACCATTCGACCTGATGGGGTAGTAGTATCAATATCAACTCCTTGACCAGAGAGAACTTTAAATCCAACTTCTCTTTGGGTTAAATCATCAACTGTAGAGATAAGATGTTTTAGGCTTCGTCCAAGTCGGTCAAGTTTCCAAACTACTAAGATGTCATCTGCTCTAAGAGCTTTTAGACAATGTTTTAAACCAACTCTATCTTCTTTGGCTCCTGATGCTTTATCCGTATAGATATTTTCTTTTTGAACACCTATTTTGATTAGTGCATCTATTTGTAAATCTAAAACTTGGCTTCCATCTGATTTTGAGACTCTTGCGTAACCTATTAGCATTTTAATTTCCCATTTTATTGATTTAAATGATATAATGACTAATTATATCATTATTTTTAGTAGATAATTAGCTATTATCTTCTTGAATTTAAAAGTGAGGTGACGGTATGTTTATATCAAGAGAGAAAGAGATGGCTATGCTTAGAGAGATTGAGGAGAATGAAACCTCCTCTTTTGTCGCTATCTATGGACGAAGACGTATAGGTAAAACGGAGATGGTTAGACATTTTTGTGATAATGAGGATGTTTTTTTTATTGAGTTTACAGGAAAACGAAAAGTCTCTAAACAAAATCAAATTCGTACATTTCTTAGAAATATAGAGAAGAAGTTTAAAATAAAGGTGGAGAGAGTAGCTGATTGGTATGATGCCTTTGAAGTGTTTCAAGAAAATATAGAGATGCTTGATGGTAAAGAGAAAAAAGTCATTTTTGTAGATGAGTTACCTTGGCTTGATTCGGCTAAATCTAATTTTTTAGAGGAGTTGTCTTACTTTTGGAATACTTATTGTACAAGACGAAATGATATTATTTTAATTGTCTGTGGTTCAGCTGCTTCTTATATGATAAAAAAAGTGATACACAATATCGGCCCTCTTCATGGACGATTAACGGCAATTATTCCCATGAAACAATTTGATTTAAGTGCAACAAAAGAGATGTTACTTTCACAAGGGTGTAACTACTCCGATAAGGCTGTAGTTGATACCTATATGGCGTTTGGAGGTGTGGCAAAATATATTGAAAACCTATCTGCAAAAAAGACACTTCATGAAAATATTAATGCTTTATGTTTTCAAGATACAGGATTAATGAAATATGAGTATGAGGAGTTATTTTCATCACTTTTTAACAACTCAAAAACACACTATAGTATTATGAATGAGCTATCTTCAAAATGGAGTGGATTTACACAAAAAGAGTTGTCTCTATTGGTGAAAATCTCATCAGGAAGTATAAAAAAACCACTTGAAGAGTTACATACTTCAGGATTTATCTCTCAAACTACAAAGTTTGGAAATAGAAAAAGAGATATTGTCTATCGAGCTACAGATTGCTTCTCTTATTTTCATAATAAATGGATAAAGAATTCAGTAGAGGGAAGTGATTGGAATCAAATGTCAACAACTCAGAGTTTCAGGTCATGGTCTGGTTTTGCTTTTGAAAATATTTGTCATATGCATGTGGAACAGATAAAAGAGGTATTGGGAATTAGAGCTGTTCCTACACAGACACATTATTGGAGTTATAGGGAAGAGGGAAAAGTAGGGACACAGATTGATATGTTGATTGAGCATACTAATGGAAGTAAAAATATAGATATTATTGAGTGTAAATACTATAATGGTAAATTTAAGATTGATAAAAACTACAAAGAGAACCTACAACAAAAAATAAATATTTTTAATGAGCAAACGGAGTATAAATATAATATACGACTCATAATGATAACTTCTAATGGAGTAGAAAAAAATGAACACTATGGAGATGTTGTTAATGTTAGTTTGGAATTAAGTGACTTGTTGAATGTAAAGTAAACCTTCGTTTGTGATACAGTTTCAGTTTATATCTTAATCTTCTTAAAAAGTGTAAATAAAACCGTTAATTATTCTAAGTTTTTTATAGGGTATGTATTTTTTAATTAAAATACAGAGTCGAAATAGAAATTTATCAAATTTAGATTAACTTTTAATTATATTCTATATAATGCTTATTAAGATAAGCAAAAAGGTTTAAAATGTTAGAACGAATTCAACAATACTCCTACTCTTTATTAAAAAATACAAATATTGAATACAAAAGATACTTTTTTAAAGAGGTAGATTTTAACAATAGACTCATAGGTATCATCGGTGACAGAGGTATTGGAAAAACAACATTTTTACTTCAATATTTAAATGAGTTAGATGTATCACTCGATAAAAAACTTTATGTAAGTGCTGAGTTCCTACTGCTTAGTAATATTGAACTTTTTGAGTTAGCAGAAGAGTTTGAAAAGATTGGTGGTAAGGTCTTGGTGATTGATGAAATCCACCAAATTGCTGATTTTGAAAAACATCTTAAGATGATATATGATGTATTCTCCTCTTTGCAAGTTATTTTTAGTGGAAGCAATGCCATAAAATTAGAACACTCAAAAGCAGACCTTAGTAGAAGAGCTATGTTGTACCGATTTGGTGGGTTAAGTTTTAGAGAGTTTTTAGAGCTTAAAACAGGTGAAAGATTTAAGAGTTACACCTTAGAGGATATTTTAGAAAAGCATATAGATATAGCTTTTGAACTAACTTCTAAATTTAAACCGTTTGAGTTTTATAAGGAGTATTTAGAATATGGCTATTACCCTTTCTATTTCGAGGTTGCTAAAGATACTTTTCTCATAAGATTAAATGAGACCATAAACACCACCATAGAGCATGATTTAGCCTATATTTTCAATATTGAACCAAAGTTCATTATAAAGTTAAAACAGCTTGTCACGCTTATCTGTGGCTCTAAGCCTTATGAGTTAAATATCTCAAAACTAGCTCAAAAGATAGAGATAAACAGAAATACACTTTATCAATATATCTACTATCTCAATCGTGGTAAAATTTTTAACATCTTAGACCATAAAGCAAAGGGTGACAATATCTTTTCAAAACCTGCCAAAATATATTTGGCAAATAGTAATCTAAATTTTGCCTATTGTAAAAATATAGAGATAGGAACAATACGAGAGGTCTTTTTTGCCAATCAGTTAAAAAATTATTTTAGTCTGTATCAAAATAGTTCTCTTTTAGAAGATGAAATATTGGCTTCAAAAAAGGGCGATTTTTTAATAAATGAAAAATATACTTTTGAAATTGGTGGGAAAAACAAAAGTTTCAAGCAGATAAAAGATATGCCAAACTCTTTTGTGGCTTCTGATGATATAGAGGTGGGGTTTGGTAATAAGATTCCTCTTTGGTTGTTTGGATTCCTATATTAAGGGCTTGTGTACTTTATGAGACACTACCACAAAAAATGAAAACCTCCATAATAAACTATCTTAAATCAAGTCTCATTTTATTATCTCATTAAGTTTATGGAATTACAATAGAGTGGTAAATTTACTAATCAACAGGTAGCTAATAGCTTTAGGGTATGGGGCGGAGTATACTTTTGAAGTAATTCCATATTCATCGGGACTGTAATAAATTTTATGTCAACACCTAAATCGTTGGTCAAATTATATCACTGTTCTACAAATTTAAAGTACCTTGTAATCTCTCCTTAAAATTAATATTGAGCTGAGAAATTGTAAGACTCCAATTTCTAATGGGTATTGTCCATTTTTTCTCAGCATTACGAATTCCTGCATAAAGTAGTTTTAAAAGACTATTATCCGTAGGGAAAGCTCCTTTAGTTTTAGTCAATGTTCTAAATTGTCGGTGTACAGATTCACTAATGTTAGTGGTATAAATAATACGTCTAATGTCTTATGTATACTTAAAGTAATTTGAAAGATTCTCCCAGTTGTTATACCATAGTCAAAAACAATAGGGTATTTTTTACCCCATTTGGCTTCTAATTTATCAAGAGCATCTTCAGCTTCTTCTTTGGTAAAGGCTTGATAAACAGTTTTAAGTTCACCTGCAAATAGTGTTTGATAACTCTCAAGAGAGTATTTTTTTTACTATGGCAATCAATAATTGCGACGTAATGAAAAAAATGTGAGGCTAAAAACCTAATCAAAGTACGGTATAGTAGTCGTAAAAGAGGGTTTATCTACAAATGGCTGTAAAGAAGTTAAAAAAAGTGTCCCAACTGCTCTAGTTTTCAAACAAAAAGAAATGGTAAATTTAGAGAGATACAACGCTATAAATGTCTAGTATGTGGTATACAATTTTCATCCAAAAGAAGACCTAAAAAACTAGAGCAAGTCATCTTCAATAAATACTTCTATCGTAAACAAACACTTAGGCAATTATCTGATGAATATCACAGAAGTATTCCGTGGGTAAGAAAGCAAATATTTGAATATGAACCTAAACCAAATACCTATAACCCAAGAGATGTTCTTGTTGTAGCAGATGCTACATTCTTTGGTAAACGTAGAGATAAGTTTGGCGTACTTGTATTTAAAGATGTGTGAAGTGGCGACATACTTATTTGGAGGTATATAGAGTCTGAAACAATTAAGGATTATACTTACCTCAAAAATGAACTTCAAGACAGAGGGTTTACCATTAAAGGTATAATCATAAATGGCAAGAGAGGCTTATTTAAAGCGTTTGAAGAGTTTCCAATACAAATGTGTCACTTCCACCAAAAAATGATAATACAAAGATATATCACACGTCATCCAAAACTAGAAGCTTCTAAAGATTTAAAGAAAATAGTCTTAAGACTAACATCAACAACCGAGACTAGATTTATCAATGCACTTGATAAATGGTATGAAACACATGAAGTGTTTCTAAATGAAAAAAGCATTAATCCCACAACAGGAAAAGAATATTTTACACATAGAAAATTAGTAGCTGCGTATAGAAGCTTGGGAAGAAATCTACCGTATCTTTTTACCTATAAAAACCATCCTGAGTTAAGGATGCCTAACACTACAAATTCACTAGATGGAGGTGTATTCTCTCAGCTTAAAAAACTCACAAAAATACACCAAGGGATTACTAAGAGTTTGAAGTCAAAATTGATTGATGATTACTTGGTTAATTATAACAAAAAGCTATGATTTAGCCTCACAGATTTTTCATTACATCATAATTGCTGATAAATAGAGATATCCTTGCTCTAACTTAATATAGGTAATATCGGTATTCCATACCTTGTTTGGAGTATCAATAATGACTTGATTTTTATCATTTTTAAACTATTTTTTATATGCCTGAGTCGTCCTATACTTAGGATATAGGGCTTTAATGCCTATATACTCCATGGCTGGTTTTAACCTTTTTTCTACCAACCTTAAAGCCTTCATTCTCTAATGCAGTAACTAAGCGTCTTGTTCCATAAGAGGGAATGCTACCTAAATTTAATATAATGTAATATAATCTCATCTATCTAAACTTAAAAAAACTATAGAAGTCAAAAAAATATATGAATTAATGATTTTTATAAGAAATATTAATTCATAGATGATATACTTTATCACTTTTTTAAAAGTATTAAAAATTAATAAGGATTGAATATGGCTGTCAGTTTAAGTAAAGGTGGAAGAGTTTCACTAAGTAAAGAAGCTCCAGGATTAAAAAATATCAAAGTGGGTTTAGGTTGGGATGCAAATGCAACAGATACAGGTGCTCAATTTGATTTAGATGCATCACTTTTTTTGGTGGGTAAAGATGGTAAAGTTTTAAGTGATGCTCACTTTATTTTTTACAATAATACTACTTCTCCCGATGGTGCAGTTGTTCATCAAGGTGATAACCGAACAGGTGAGGGTGATGGTGATGATGAAGCTATTGAAATTGATTTATCAAAAATAGCATCAGATGTAGACAAAATTATTTTTACAGTAACGATTGATGAAGCAGATAGTAGAGGTCAAAATTTTGGACAAGTAAACAATTCATTTATTAGAATTTTAAATCAAGAAGGTGAAGTAGAAATTACTAAATATGAGCTTGATGAAGATTACTCAAGTGAAACAGCGATTAATTTTGGTGAGCTTTACCGTAAAGATGATAGTTGGAATTTCAAAGCAGTTGGTGCAGGATTCAATGAAGGACTTGCAGGATTCTGTAAAACTTATGGAGTAAGTGTATAATGGCAATTGATTTAGCAAAAGGTCAAAAAATAAACCTTAAAAAAGAAAATGGAAGTGATCTAACCTCTTTTTGTATTGGTGCAAACTGGGGTGCTATAGAAACAAAAGGTTTTTTTGGTGGTCCGAAGAAAGAGGCTGTAGATTTAGATTTATCGGTAGGTACTTTTGATAGTAATAAAAATTTAGTAGATGTTATTTATTTTGGTAACTTAAATAGTGCAGGGGTTGTTCACTCTGGAGATGATACAGTAGGTGATGTTGATGGAGATGATGGATTAGATAATGAAGTTATTCAAATCAATTTATCACAAATTTCTGCTAATATTGATAATGTTGTTTTTCTACTTAACTCATACCAAGGTCAAGATTTTGCTACGATTCCTTTTGCATCAATTAGACTTTATGAAGGTACACCTGATCGTGTAAATAATATTGTAGCAACATATAATGTAGCAAGTGATGCTCAATTTGCTGGTTATGTCTCAATGATTTTGGGTAAACTTTATAGAAGAAATGGTGAATGGAAATTTGCTGCAATTGGCGAGCCAACA
This sequence comes from Campylobacteraceae bacterium, assembly GCA_027056615.1. Classification (GTDB taxonomy): domain Bacteria; phylum Campylobacterota; class Campylobacteria; order Campylobacterales; family Sulfurovaceae; genus UBA1140. The sequence continues at coordinate 8,795 of JALUKJ010000273.1, forward strand.
AGAGATAAAAAGTTAGAACAAACACTACAGACTGTACAAACAAAATATTTATAATAAGTATAAAAAAGATGAGGATACTCTTCATCTTTTTACTGTAAGTTTGGGAATGTCAAAATAACATATTTGAAATTCTCAAGTAT
>JALUKJ010000274.1 GCA_027056615.1 Campylobacteraceae bacterium
TATTAGCTAATGTTAGCTAAGTTTTTTAAATTTGTCAAGGAGGCTCTTTTTTATCGGTTGAAGCTTTTCTCATGCAGTCTCATTATGCTATTTTCCATTCGTCTCGATTTAATTCTAAGGGACAGGTGAACGTAATCATACGATTACGTTCACCTGTCCCCTTTGTCTTGACTCAAATAATCCCACTCAAAAAATGAGGCAAAAACTTAACCTCCACCCCATTAAACACCTTAGAACCTATCTGATTAAAATTCAAAACATACCCAACCTTAGGTTTATAGTTTTCTAAAAAATAGTGATAAGACTTTGAAATTTTTATAGAAGTTAAATTAGATTTAATCTCTATTGGTATGCTATCATCTATGATAAAATCTACCTCTGCACCATTTTTAGTACGGTAGTATTTGACATCTCGCTCAACCAACTCTCTAAAGACAAAGTTCTCTAACATCACCCCTTTGTCTCCTCGGTCTTCAAGAGGTAGAAAGTTGTTAATAATGACATTTCTAAGCCCCATATCAAAAAAGAAAATCTCTGGATTTTTGACAATCTCTAACTGCTTATTGGTAAAAAATGGGCTAATGGTTTTAGTTAAAAAGGCTTTTTCAAAAATGGATAAATACTCTTTTAGTTGAGGGCTATTGACTCCTATGAGTTTTGAGAGTTCGCTGTAGACGACTACATTACCAATCTGTAATGAAAGGGCTTTTAGAAGTCTATACATCTTGGTCTCATCGGCTATTTTGGCTATCTCTTTTATGTCTCTTAACAGGTAGATACTAAGAAGATTTTTTAGAACCTCGATTTTTTCCTCTTTTCTTTTTGACAAAATGACCCTTGGGTAGCCTCCATAGGTGAGATATTCATTAAGATAACCATAGATTTTAGCAGAGATAACTACAGAGATGTTTTCATCGGCTTTAATGTAGAGCTTATGTAGATTTTCATCTTTAACACGCAAAAACTCACCAAATGAAAAAGAGTAAAGATTAAAAACAAAAATACGCCCTGCTAAGTATTTGACAGCATTAATAGAGAGTTCCATAGCAGAAGAGCCTGAGATAAATATCTTTTTATCGGTAGTATCGTAGATGTATTTTAGGTGTTTGCCTCCCATTTTAGCATACTGAAACTCATCTATGAAAATATGTTCATAAGGCTCAATATATAGGGCTATAAAACTTTTAATGTCTTCTTCAAAAAGTATTTTTAGCTCTATATCTTCAAAGGTTAAAAATATAGGATTACTAACACGGTGATAGAACTCTTTTAAGAGGGTTGTTTTGCCTATTTGTCTAGCTCCAAAGATAGCAATTATCTCTGGTGTTTGAATATACTGTTCTATTTTACTCTCTAAATCTCTTCTATAATACATTTTAACCACACTATTTTTAATTTATCTTTTATTATAGCGTGGTTATTTTATATTATTATTAATTTTTGATTTAAATACTAAATTCCCAACACCACCTTAAGCCAACTTAAAAAATCTTTTCACTATAATTAACCATCTAGTTAGTTCATTACAAAACAAAGGTCACACCATGAAGAAACTCTTACTCCTATTTATTATTCCCTATTGGGTCTATGGTCAAAGTATTCAAGAGCTTTTTGACGCTCTAAAATCACACTCTCAAACAAGAGTTGATGAGATGGTTATTCAAAAAGCAGAAATTGCAGAGAAACAAGCTAAAGCACAGCTCTCTCCTAATGTGGATTTTTTTACATCAGTTGATAGATATACAAGAGATACAGGTCTTGTTCCCATCACTCCAAGTGAGTCGGCCAAGATGTTAAAAGACCCTAACATAGCTCAACCCTTTAGTAAAAATATATTAAGAACAGGTGTTAAGTTTACCATGCCTCTCTTTGTAGAGTCCATTTCAACAATGATAGAAAAAGCCAAATCTATGCAAAATAGTGCAAAAGCTAAAAGAGAGATAGATTTACTTAAAAATGAGGCGTTGATTGTTGGAAGTAATGCTAATTTACGATACTTAGAGGAGTTAGAAGGTTCACTAGAACAGAAAGAGAACTCTCTACAAGAGACTAAAAGAGTTCTTCAAGTAAAAGTTGATAGTGGACGCGTTCCTGCTTCTGCACTCTATAAGTTAGAAGATGGATTAAATCAGATTGCTATTGCTAAAAATAGTATTGAGTTGAAAAAGCAGGAGATAATAGCTAAAATAGAGAGTTTAACAGGCATTGAGATTAGCCACTCAATTCCAATGCAAGAGCTAAATAGTGTTACTCAAAATGAATTAGGTTCATTAAAACCTCTTCAAGAGAAAATAGAGGCAGATAGACTTGAGGTTAAAGCCCAAAAAGAGAAGTTAAGACCTACTGTTTTTGCTCATGGAAGTTACTCCTACTCTATGGCAGATGCCTATAACAATAGTAATTTTGTCCATAAAGGTTATGGAGATATTGGTGTAATACTCAAAATTCCACTCTTAGCAAAATCTCAAGACAGAGCCATTATGAAATCTAAAGTTGAGTTAATGAGTAGTCAAGTTGAGTTAGAAAAACTTCAAGATGAACTTATGACAAAAGCAAAAAGATTAAATAAATCACTTCCCCTACTTGAAAATAGTATCTCTTTAGGTGAAAGCTCCATAGAAAAGAGAGAACAGCTTTTAAATATTGCAAAAGTGAGTTATGAGAGTTCTAGGATGCCTATAGAGGAGTATTTACGATATGAAGATGATGTGGTTGAGGCTAAAGCAAAAATATACCAAGCCAAAGCTCAAAAGTGGCAGACACTTATGGAACTAGCAGTAATTTATGCTAACAA
>JALUKJ010000275.1 GCA_027056615.1 Campylobacteraceae bacterium
GTTAGGAATAATGAGAGAAAGAGAACGAGTATTGTTCATAAGGAGATTAGAGAGGGACTCAAAAAAAATGACTCTTTAAGTGAAGAAGATGTAAGAAAACATAATGATATTGCTATTAAAATTAAAATTATTTTTGCTGGTCACCCTCTTAATAAGACAAGAAAACAAAGTGGTATTACAAAAGGGGAAATAGTATATTATCATGGTGGAGCTGTAAATCAAGAGACATACAAAAAAGAAGATTTAAATGAAATTATTCATCTTATAGCAGAATTTGGTAGAGCAAAGGCATACAACGAAAATATTGGTTTTTCTAACTTTCCTAAACCACAAGGAATTAGTGGAGGTGGAGTATATAAAATTATTAGAACAGCTGATGGTTTCGATAGAGAATTAATAGGTATAGGACATACTTATTTGGCTAAGAAACACTTATTTATAGGTACTAACATAAAACATTGTTTAGATATTATTAAAAATAATAAACTAATGCCATATGATGTGTATAAGCGATTGACTTCTATTACTAATGTACTTGCAAGACAAAGGGGGCAAAGCCATTTTATAAAATTTGATTAACTCCTATTTGACTGATTTTGTTATTAAGAGAGTTGAGCCTAAATTGCAGTGGAGATGATTTGAATTGAGCTTATTTAAAAATTAGTGGGCTTGGCTTTTTTATGTATTATAACGGAGACCTTGATAATAAGTTAAAGTAGCCTATTCCCTTTTTACTTTTATGAATTTATAAGTAGTTCTAGTATATCATACTATTAAATATAAAAGGTTTATTATGGCATTAATAAAGTGTTCAGAATGTGAAAAAGAAATTAGTGATAAATCTATAAATTGTATACATTGTGGTAACCCTATACAAAAAGAAAGTAAGATAGATTTGAAATTTCCTACACTATCAGAAGATTTAAATATAGGAAAGGCATTTTCCACTTTTAAAGATGGTGGAAGTATGCCAGGATTTAAAGGTATTCTTATCCAAGAAAACTTGAATCCTATAGAGAAAGATTTTCCAAGTGAAAAATTAAAATTTGTCTTGCACACACACGGTATAGAACTTACATTTGGACTTATGGATGAGCCTTTTCAAATACATAACTCACAAATAATTGAATTGATTCATACTAGTAAAACAGAACTCATCAAAGAGAGTAAATCAGTTATAGGTAGAAGTATTGCAGGTGGATTATTATTAGGTCCTCTTGGAGCTATTGTTGGTGGAATGTCTGGCATTGGACATAAAGAAAATCAAGGGAGTAAACATTTTTTAATAATTAATTATTGGGATATTAATACTAAGAATTCAAAAACATTAATTATTCTTGCAGATAAAAATCACATAAAATTATTTACGGAAAAATATGCTATAGAAAAGATAAAAAATAAAAATGAGGGAAGGAAGGCAGAAAAAGAAGAGAGTGGATGGGAAGCTTATTTCTACTTAATTCTAGTAGTTATTCTTGGGTATGGTGCTTTTTTACTTGTTGACTATATTTATGATATTACCCACAATACTACACTTTAGACAAATCACCCCGTCATTTCATACCCATCATCTAATAGAAACCCCTCAAACTCATTATTTACAAAATCCCCATCAATACTTTTGTTAACTTTAGGAAAAAACAAGCCAATATGTAAAGTGGCAAAAACTCTTCGTAACGCTAATTGGGTACTTCCAGCTGTAATAGTGACTCCCTTTTCATGATGCACTCTCCAAGGTAATGACTCTTTAATATAATCAATAATTGTCTGCTTAAACTGGAGAGAAGAGAGCTTTAAGATTATAAAGCACCAGAGTTTAAAATAGAGAAATTGATAGTAGCTCTTTTGAGTATGCATCATAATATCTTTAAATCTAAAACGGTTTTTTAACTCATTAAACATTGGTTCAATATCCCATCTCTTTGCATATCTTTTAATAATCTCTTCTCCTGACAACTTCTCATCTGTTGCAATTATTAGACGCATAGATTTACTATCTTCAAAAAATACCCATACTGCTTTAACTGTCTCATAGTTTAAAAATCTTGCTTTACCAATTACCTCTTTGTATTTAACCTCAACCTCTCTTCCATAAATATTAAGTGTTCTACTTTTTTTTAAATCCTCTGGTTTTGGTTTTATTCGTTTCCCTTTTGTCTTTGGTCTTCCCTTTGTTCCTTTTCTTCTAAATGGGGGTAATTTATAAATAGCTAAATCCTTTCTTGCCATCGTAATAGTGGAGAACCCATACTGGTGCTTTGTCCGTAATATAAGCTTTGCTCTTGCAAACCAACTGTCTGTGAGTATCTCTACCTCTATTAATAATCCTCTTTTGTCAATTACCTGTTTTATCTTTTTTAAGATAGCTGTAGTGGTTAATATGAGATTCTTTTGGGGCTTTACAAGATAGATAAATAGAGGTAGAGTGATTCTTCTATTACCTATCTCAATGATAAGTCCAAAGGCTAACCACTTCTGTCCAAATACAAAACTTGAACGGTTTGCTTTATTGGCATGGTCAAACTGTTTATATCCATTTGGTACTTTTTCCTTTCTGCTTCGATAGACGATACTATCATCTATTGATACTGATATTTTATCTATGTTAAAAAACATTAATATCATCAAGATTATCTCTATCTGTATAGTTACATAGTCAAATTTGACTCTACTGAATAGCTTTTGAATACTATGGTATTTTTTTGGATTTACCATCATTGCTAATTCAGTTAGATAACCACTGCTACTTATCAATTCTGCTTTTATTAAATCTAGTAGCAACTCTTTATTTC
>JALUKJ010000276.1 GCA_027056615.1 Campylobacteraceae bacterium
GAATATTCCTACTAAAAATATTTGGATTTTTGATTCTTTTTCAAACAATACTTTTCTCAGAAAATATCTATTATGTCTCAAACAATAACACAACTTTAGTTAATTCAAAAGTAGTTAATAGTAGTGTAAAGAAGGATGGTAAAGAGGTAGAGAGGGTTACGTTAGACTCTTTTGGTGGAACAGGAGTAATTTTAATAATTTTATTTACTTCTCTTTTAGGTGTATTCTTTGTAAGAGATGAATTTAATGGAGTAATGGATTGAAATTAGTTATAATATAAAAATTTAATCTAGGAGATATTATGAAGAAGATAGTAGCGAGCATTGCTCTTTTAGGAGCATTTTCAATGGCAGACACCATTGGTGGAGAGTTAGATATTGGGTATTATGAGCATACTCCAAGTGGTACTATGCAGTATCAAGGAAATAGTATTGATTTAGAAAATGATTTTAAATGGGAAAAAGAGAGTGATGTTTTTGCTAAACTTTACATTGAACATCCTCTTCCTTTTCTTCCTAATATAAAGTTAGGCTATAGTAGTTTTGGACATAGTGGTTCAGGAGAATTACATAATAGTATTACTTTTGCTAATAAAAAATATGCTACTAATACTACAATTAATACCAAATTTGATTTGGATATGTATGATTTAACACTCTACTATGAGATTTTGGATAGTGGAGTTGATTTAGACTTAGGAGTTAATGTAAAATATATTGATGGTTCTATTTCAGCTTTAGGTAAAGAAAAAACTACAAATACTCCATTAAGCGAGTCAACTTCCTTTAATGTACCTATTCCAATGCTTTACGCCAAAGCAAGAGTTCCTTTCCCTACAACCGATATAGCTCTTCAAGCAGAGGGTAATTATATTAGTTACAATGGAAATCAATTTTATGATTTTGAAGCAGGAGTGCGTTACACTTTTGCTATGGGGTTAGGTCTTGAGGGGGGTTATAAAGCCATGAAACTTAAGCTTGATGATGTAGATGATTTAACTTTAGATAGTACTTTTACAGGTGCTTATGCTAAGTTGGTTTGGGATTTTTAAAATCCCCCAAACCCAAAATCTGAACCAAAACTCATAGCCTGAAAGTTAGGGTCACTATAACCAAACTGTGCTGATGTACTACGCAACATAGTAATGTCCATCTTAGGGTCAATTCCTTGTGGGCAGACCTCAGTACAGTTTCCACATAACGTACAGTCCCAAACTCCATTTGTTTGAATATTGTCAACAATAGATTGAATATCTCCTTCTCTTGGGTCAGATGTGTAACGGTAAGCTCGTGTTAAAGCAAAAGGACCTATAAAGTTAGGATTAACTTCAAGTACAGGACATGAAGAGTAACATGAGTCACATAAAATACAGTCTGTCTGTTTTTCAGTTAATGTAACTTGCTCTTGGCTAATGGTTGACTTTTGAGGTTGATGTAGCCATGCTGTAGAGTCTTTTAGTGTCTCTCTTGCTTTTTGTTTGTTTACCTTTAGGTCACGTTGTATCTCATGGTAGGCTAAAGGCTCAACTAAATCACCATCTTTAAAGTTATAAGAACATGCTAAAACCTCTTTACCATTAACTCGAACAGCACAAGCTCCACAAACACCTGAACGACAGTTGGAGCTAAAGGTTAGGGTATTGTCTGTGTAGTTTTTAATGTGGTATAGAGCTTTTAGTAGGGTAGTGCTTTTAAAAGGAATTTGATACTCTTCTATGTTATTTTGACGATTAATTTTTATTTGCATACTTAAATCTCCGTAGTTTCGATTTTATCGAACGTTAAAATATATGTTACTTGGTTAATGTTTGATGAAATCGAACCTATGGTAGCCAATATTTTTAATTTATTGAACATTTTAATCTACCACATTTACTAATCTATTTTGTAAAACACCATCTTCAATCCAATAGAGTGAGTGTGCTTTGTAGTATCTGTTATCTTCATCTGGAAAAGCCTCTTTATAGTGAGCTCCACGGCTCTCATCTCGAACTAATGCTGAGTCTAAAAGAACTTCTCCTACCTCTAGGCTATTTTGAAACTGTAGGAACTCTACTAGATTTGTATTGTTCTCTCTGTTTTTGTCACCTATGCCCATGTCGTCTAAATCTGCTTTAATGACTCTTAGCTCATTGAGTAGGTTGTTTAGTTGGGTGTTGTCTCTTACTACTCCTGCGTGTTTGTAGAATTTTTCTCCTAGCTCATTTTGTATTTGATAGAAGTTTTTTTGGTATGGGTACTCTTCAAATAGACTCTCTATGTACTTTTTTGTTTTTTCTAATTGAGTATTTTGTTTTTCGCTGTGATGGCAATCGCACCCTACGGCATTTTTACCTGCTTTTCTTCCTAAGCTTATGATTTCTAAGAGGGAGTTTCCTCCTAAGCGATTTGCTCCGTGGATTTTTGCATTGCTACACTCTCCTACAGCGTAACAGTTTTTTAAGCCTGTTACCTCTAAGTTACTATTGACATCTATTCCACCCATTGAGTAGTGAGCTACAGGTTTTATAGGGATAAGCTCTTTTATAGGGTCTATATTCTCATATAGTCTACATAGATGAACCTCTTGAGGCATAAGATGTAGTAGTTTCTCTTCTCCTAAGTGTCGAATATCTAAAAATACATCTTCTCCATTGTCTATCTGCTCAAAGATAGCACGAGCGACTACATCTCTTGGTAGTAACTCATCTACAAAGCGTTCAGCTTTAGAGTTGACCAAGTATCCACCTTCACCTCTAGCACTCTCACTAATAAGTGTAGATGACCCTTTTAGTGCTGTTGGGTGAAAC
>JALUKJ010000277.1 GCA_027056615.1 Campylobacteraceae bacterium
TGATTGGTACTTTTATAATGATAATGGCTTAAAAAAAGGGGGTATTGTTGACTTTTTATTTGAACATGCAAATCCCATAAGCAAAGCAGTAAAACAGCGTTTTGATGGCGATAAACTCCTTTGGGGAAAAGAGCTACAAGATAAAATCTACCATAAAATAGCCAAAACTAAACAGCTAAACTTTGAAGTCTTTAACGACTGGCTACCTACCGATAACTGCTTTGTCTCCGTTGATAAGAAGTACAAAGATGCCTACGGAATGCCTGTAGCAAACATCCGTATTGGAGCGCACAAACATGACTTAGCGGTTGGGCGATTTTTAGCTAAAAAAGCAGAAAAAGTTTTAGAAAAAATGGGGGCAAAAAACATTACCTCTTCCATATCTTCTGCCCCACCACCAAACCTACAAGCAGGAGGGTGTCGTTTTGGAGATGACCCTAAAACTTCGGTTTTAAACAGGTATTGTCAAGCTCATGAAGTTCCTAATCTCTTTGTTACTGATGGCTCATTTATGCCTACAGGTGGGTCAGTTACTTATACTTGGACAATTTATGCTAACTCTTTTCGGGTTGGGGATTATATTGTTGAGAGTGAACTAGTCTGAACTCAGGTTTTTAGTTTAATCCTAAATTTAGGCTAGTACCATATAGTTTCTTATGTGTGATTCAAGTATGATAAATCATCTACTTAAAGCTAAAGATATAGTGAATTAGGTTAAAATAATTCCAAACTCAACCACAATGCCATTGAATTAAGCCCAAATCCTGTAGGTTCGATTTTATCGAACAAAAAATTGAAGCCCATAAAACAATCCGTTCGATGAAATCGAACCTACAGTTTTTGAATATTTATTCCTTAATTCATTGGCATTAAACTCAAGAATAGGAGATAAATAATGGCAAACAATTCAAGACGAAACTTTTTTAAAGGTGCTGTAGTCCTAGCTACAATGCCACTCATGGCTACAGAAGCTACACAAAAAAAACAAAACTCACTCAAACTTGTACATATTACCGATGCCCATATGGATTTAGGTAGTCCAGACACTGTAGAGGCACTTAAAATGGCAGTAAGTTACCTTAACAAAAACTACCCAGACTTAGACTGTGTGCTTTTTGGTGGAGATAACTTTAACAATGACATGAAAGCAGACTCTGATGCATTGGTTTATAAGAAAATTGTAGAAAAACTACACTGCCCTGTTTACCATGTACGAGGAAACAAAGAGTCTAGTCCAGTTAATGATAATCAGATAGATTTGGATGCATTTAAAAAACTCTTTATGTCATACAAAGAGCTTACCGTTGAGGGTAAAGACTGGGCTGTAGAGAAAAATGGAACACTTATTTTAGGGCTTGACAGTTGTATAGAACATAAAAATAATGGAGAGTATACAAAAGAGACTCTCTCTTTTGCTAAAAAGATGCTTGACCTTGGTAAACCAACTCTCATACTTAACCACCACCCTTATACTAATTATTGGTGTACTACTGATAAAAAAGATATACACAAATATGTTTTAGGAAATAGTGAAGAGACCATAAAAGAACTTTTTGACTACCCTAATCTTTTAGCTACGCTATCAGGACACAAACATATTGATAATATTAAGATGATTAACAAAGTCAAAACCATTACTACAAGAGGCTTTATTCGTCCACTTGATTTAGATGAATACCCTATGCGTTATGTAGAGATTCAAGGCAATGATGTGAGTGAAAAGCTTATTTACACAATAGAAGATTAAAACTTCTTAAAGAGGAGGAAGTATTATAAAAAAGTTACTACTAATCCTCCTCACTATTCTACTAACAATACTCCTACTTAACCACCTCTACCCCCTAAACACAGCAAGGCTAAACAAACTAAAATCAACCCTAATCTACGACGCAAACCACCACCTACTCTATGTTAAACTAAGCTCCGATGGCTTTTTAAGAATAGCTCTAAAAAAAGAGGAGCTAACCCCTGATATTAGAAAGATAGTTTTAGGCTATGAAGACCAATATTTTGAAGACCACTTTGGTGTTAACCCACTTGCACTTCTTCGTGCTGTTTGGTTTAATGTGACCAATCAACGTAAAATTGGGGCTTCGACCATTACCATGCAGGTCGCCCGTATGATGCACCATAAGTCGCGTACTCTCTCTCAAAAGCTAGTTGAAATGTTCCAAGCCTTTCAGTTGGAGTGGTACTATAGCAAAGAGGAGATACTTAGGTTCTACTTGAACAATGCTCCTTATGGTGGGAATATTGAGGGGTTTGCTTCGGCTTCATTTCGTTACTTTAATCTTCCACCCTCTTCACTTTCGCTTTCTCAGATTGCTTACTTGTGTGCTATTCCTAAAAATCCAAATGCCAATCGTCCTAAAAAGGGGCGAGATATTAATGCTATTAAAAATAAATTGCTTAAACGGCTTTGGGATTTAGGGCTTTTAACTAAAGAGGAGTACCAACGTGCCAAAGAAGAAGTAATAGAGGTAAAGATAAATAATTTACCTAATAATATACCTCATCTAGCACGAAAAATTAAACAAGAGGGAGAGGTAGAGACCACTATTGAGCTTGGGCTTCAAAAGAGGATTGAACATCTACTTAAATTGGAGATGAAGAGGGTTGAGCCATTTCATATCTATAATGCTTCTACAATTGTTATTGACAATAAAACCATGCAGATAGTTGCTTACGTTGGTTCTAATGACTTCTATGACAATAAGCATGGAGGTCAAAATGATGGAATTAGAGCCTTAATCTCCCCAGGTTCTACTCTAAAACCTTTA
>JALUKJ010000278.1 GCA_027056615.1 Campylobacteraceae bacterium
ATTAAAATGCTCACTATAGTATTCCTTGAATAATCTATTCAATGTTTTCATATTATCAATTTGACTCTTAGATAGTTTATTATATTTATTTTCTCCTCTTAATAAATCAACTCCATTAATTGTTTCTAAAAGAGAGTTTCCTATCATAATCTTATAAGCAAGGTTAGGTAAAGGGCTAGGTGTAACCTCATCAACAACAATACTAAGCCAAAACCGAAGCTTTGCAATTTCAACAGCAGAGGGTTCTATATCTATCCCATAGATAGAGTTTTGAATAATCTCTCTTTTCATATCAGAGAGTTCAGTTTTATCTCCTAAAGCGTGTCGTTTTTCTATGATTTCATGTAACATTCCCATAGGAAAAGCACCTGAACCAATGGCAGGGTCAAGTACCTTTATTTGCTTAATATACTCTAACTCATTTTGCTCTTTTGGTTTTGTTTCAAGATAGTTTTTAATCGACTCTTGACACATATAGTGAACTATCTCTCGTGGAGTATAAAAAGCCCCTTTCTCTTTACGGTCTGCTAATAGGTCTTCAAATACACGACCAAGCATTTCAGGGTCAACAGCTACTTCGCTCTCGTGTGGGGTATCTTCTATAATGGTAAAATTGTATTGGTCGAAAGTATCAATAATATTTTGAAAAATATGGTTTTCTATAATGACTCTGTTGTCTTTATCTATCTCTTGTGGATTAAACAGTCCTCCATTTAGATAAGGCATCATTCCAAATGATTTAAAAATATAGTTCTCTTTTGTTCTATCTACATTTAGAGCTTCAAAAAAGATGGGTTTAAGTATCTCTTCATAAAAGTTATCTCCCTCAAAAGTTTTAAACTGATTTGAGAGAAACTTTCTCTCTCCATCTCCCCACTCATGTTGAGAACCCAACCAACCCTTTTTTTGTATAAAATATAAAAAGACAATACGACCCAATAGTTTTTTTGTAAATAGCGTTAAGTTCTCATCATCTGCAAAGAGTGCTATTTGTGGTCTTAAGTAATCAAGTGTTTCAAAATAGAGTTTTTTATATTTGTCAAAAAACTCTTTACTCACTTTTTCAACAGAAAAGACCTCTTCTAATGTACTCTGTTTAATGGCATTGGTAGTAAAAAGTTCTCCTATCTGCTCTTTGGCTGTTTTGGTGGCTATATCTTCTCCCAAAACATAAGTGTATCTTTTGGCATCTGTTTTTTGAGACTGTTTTCCATCTTTAATATCATACGAAACAAAAGTAAGCCTCCATACAGGACTATCATCATGATAGATAGCAATTAAAACCGTCTCTTTTCCATGTGGATTTGCAAGTTTTGAGATAACCTTTGAAAAACCTACCCGTTTGTTTTCAATATTTTTAGTAGCAGACTTTAAAATCAAAACTCCTATTTCAGAGTTATCATCTAAAAAACTGTCTCCCAAATATTTATAAGATACGATGTGATTTTTATCTTCATCACTTAAATCATCATCTTTATAACGCGTATCTACCTTATCGAAATCATCAAATGCACTCTCTATAAATTGTGTAAAACGCTCTTCATTAAACTTCTTATCTAAAAATCCTAACTCCACTCTATTCTCCTATAAACAGTTCAGATAAAACATAATTTATGCTCAAAGTTTCATCAAATAACGGTTCTTGTTTTATCTGTTTTTTTTTGATTATTTTAACCAATTTTTCTTTTATCTCTGCGTCTAGCAAGTTATGAAGCTGATTAATCTCATCAATAGCGACCATTCCTAAAACTCCATTACGCATTGAGCTTCGATACTCTTTAAAAAGCTCTCTAGTCAATAAGCTTTTTCTTAGCCACTCTTTTAAATATTTCTCTGCTTTTTGAGATTTGGCATCACTCGCTCCATCTCCTGCTCTGTCTTGTTTCTTTCTCTTAAATTCATCTTCAAAATAACCAATGGCTCTAAGTGTAGTCTTATGCTCTTTTGTATCTAATTTTATAGCAACCTCATCAGAACTAGCCTTAAATGCTGTAGCTATATCAATAAATCCAACAGGTGTAACACTATTCTCATCTACATAAATATAATTTTTATGACTATTAATATCTAAAACTACATAAGCACTCTCTTTTTGGGCTTGTCGTGTTAAACTCAACCCCTCTTTTAACGCTACTATCTTTTTAAACTCTTTAGGATTTTTATCTCTAAACGCTCTTAACTCTTCAAGATAATCTAACTCTTCATCTCTCTCTTGAGACTCTTGTTTATAGGCATTAAATAGGTTTACAGAGCTTACTTTCTCATCTTTAGTATAGATTTTATTATCTTCTCCCATCATAGTATGAGAAGATTGTAGCTTTACAAATGCCTTTTGAGAGAGTTCAAGAAGCTTATCTATATGTGAAGCAGGTTTAAAGTTATGAATAGTAATAAAATCTGCCTTTGTTCCAATACGGTTAACCCTACCTATTCTCTGTATAAGTTTGGTTGCATTCCAAGGAATATCATAGTTGTAGATAATACTACTTCTGTGTAAGTTAATACCCTCGGCTAGAGTATCGGTGGTTATAATAATATTATAGTCATTTTTCTGTTGGGTGTAATTAGCGTCAAAATTCTCTTTTATTATCTGCTTTTTCTCTTCTCGGTTTTGGCTTGTGATAAAGAGTATGTTTTTCGGGGCTGAAGCCTCCGATTCCAATTTGTTTTTTAGATAATTTAGTGTGTCTATAGACTCTGTAAAGATAACTATTTTTTTATTTTCATCTTTTACTAAAACCTCTTTGAATTTATCTAGTTTTGGGTCTTCCTTAATAT
>JALUKJ010000279.1:0-1383 GCA_027056615.1 Campylobacteraceae bacterium
TCTATTTACTATGTGATAATATCCTGCTATCTCTATTCTTGGTTTTCTTGGCATGGGGTCTCTTTGATTTTTTTGTATTATAGGGTAAAATTGCTTATATTATCATTATCACCTGACCCCTAAAATTCATGATTGAAGTTTATCATTTTATTGGTTATATGGGCTTTATTTTGTTGTTGTGATTCCTATAGGCATTCCACAACTGGAGTTGTGGAACGAGGAAAAAAGAAATTTCTACTTAATTTATTGGAAAAATAAAAGTTCGAACAATAAAATAGATAGCCAAAATAAACAATACAACTGTCAATATACACTGAAACCCATCATAACTTATAGGAGGATTTTCTGGATCTTCAAATGCATGGTCATATAACCATCTATTCCAAATAAAGACACTCCATAAAAGACCAGGAAAGAAGAAAAAATAAGCTAGAAAAACAACTCCTAAACTTTCATCCGTAGGAATAATATTAGAAGGAGATCTTTTATACATATTTCCAAGAAAAAATATAGTACTTAATAATGCTAAAAGATATTGAAAACTTTTTGAAAAACAATTCATTATGGACAACTTCCATTAATCATAGAACTCTGATCAGATAATACAGGAAAAGATCTATGATTACTTGCTTCTGCCGCCATATCTGCTAAGTCGCTCCCTAATTCACCAGCCACTGAATCTGCTGCAACAACAGCACTTAGTCCAACCCCTACTATTTCTAATCCTGCCGTTAGAAGTGGTCCTATATTTCCTGCTCCTGCCATTGCTCCAGTCATTCCCCCTGTTACTATATTGATAGCAAGTGTTGATAGAATATTTCCAACACCTGTTGTACCACTTTCATGAATAGCAACAAGTCCTACAATAAGTCCTGCAACAGCTCCTGCAACAGCACCTATACCTACCGTAAGTATCTTCCCTGTAGGGTCAACAAAATCAACAGGGTCACCCAAAACATACCCATAAAGATTACTATCCCCACCACCAAAGTCAATAGGGTCTTTAGCTGTCCACTTTCCAGTGTATGCATCATAATCTCTATAACCAAATCTTGTTAGTTTAGTATCAGAATCATAAAGCCCACCTGCAAAACCAAATGGTACTTTAAAAATTGGATTACTATCGGAGAGAATATTACCATAAGTATCATAACTTATCTCTTTGATGATGTTATTAGTTGTGTCGGTTACTGCTTTTAGTGTTCCTACTTGGTCGTAGTGTAGGTAGTACTTTTGACTTTAGAGTAAGAGTTGATTTTGTTATTATTACTCTCGTATGCATTACGACGGAGACCGTCGTAATGCAGGAAAAGCTACTTAATTTTTATTGGATTAATTAAAAAAAGTATAGTAGAACTTAAAAAATAGGCTATAGCAATAATA
>JALUKJ010000279.1:1393-2772 GCA_027056615.1 Campylobacteraceae bacterium
CTCCTATCAAAAAAGCTATTCCAAAATTAAATTTATATAAAGTTTCTAAAAAAAAATTAATAGAATACGTTGCTAATATAAATAACAATATTATTCTTAGAATAAAATCTTGTTTTTTATTGGACATAAGTTGAGCCTACACTTCCTATACTAACACTTACTGAACCACCATAATAAATAGCATTTCTTGCATTTGAACCCATACCTCCTGGAGTAACACCTCTCCAAGTTCTAGGAAATCCTACTTGTCTAAAGTTAGACATTCCTCGTGTAGGAAAAAGTTTCCCTGCTCCATATCCTGAGATGGGGGACAGGTGAACGTAATCGTACGATTACGTTCACCTGACACCTTTTTTCAGACCATCGTAACGAAAAAAAACTACTGTAACGGAGAAAAATCACCATTTTTATCAACATAAAAATTTATTTTTTGATTATAAAAAGCTCCCATATAACCACCTACTTTAATATTATTTGCTTCAATATCAATAGAATCATTATCTGTTTTTAAAATTGCTCCTCCATCTATATAAACTATCCTATGATTATCTATCGTTTTCACATCAATAGTCTCTGTCATAATATAATATATTTTTTTTACATAGTTTTTTGTATCTTCAACACTTATATTATGGTCAGTAAAGATAAAAATAAACTTTGTAGTTATATTTTTATCTAAAGCAGTATTATCCAAAAGGAGTGTTCTCCCTGTAATCATTGCCAAAAGTATAGGAGAAAATAAAAATATTATTACTCCTAAAATTGTTATAAACATAACTTTAAGCATTTAAAAACCAACCATTATATTATATCTAAATCGTATATTATAAGGAGTTGCTATTATTGGTATATCTTGATTTCCACTCCAACTATCATGAATATCTAGTGCATCAATAAAGGCATCATTAATATTATAACTAATTAAACATTTACCATTAGTACAATAAGCTTTTGTAACTAAATGACTATCACCAATGGAAAATAATTCTTCATTTCCTGTAAAGTTAACCTTATTTACTATCTTTGTATTATAGTTTCCACAGTTTTCAGAAGCTTCTTTCATTATTGTTTGATAGTTCTTTTTCATTAAATTATTTAGATGTTTTATTATAAGTTGACCATGATGTGAACTAGGAGCTATATTCATAGTATGTCCTCTACCAAAAAAATAATGATAAAGGAAATATCTGTTATTCCATACAATTGATACTGATAATAACCCATTCGCATCAAATAACCCAACAGGGTCACCCAAAACATACCCATAAAGATTACTATCCCCACCACCAAAGTCAATAGGGTCTTTAGCCGTCCACTTTCCAGTGTATGCGTCATAATCTCTATAACCAAAACGAGTCAGTTTAGTATCAGAATCATAA
>JALUKJ010000280.1 GCA_027056615.1 Campylobacteraceae bacterium
ACCTCCTCCAAGTAGTGCAAAGATATAATTACGATAGTTATGAAACTTCTTAAAAAGCTCAATATCAATAAAGTGCAATACCTTCTTTTTCATAAAAAGGTAAAGATAGATAAATGCCGTAATAAAAGGGATAAAAAATAAATTAGAGATAATATAGTCATTGTCCATTACCCGACCTGCTGAACGCACAAAGGTAATAGCATCTAAATAATTTGCTGTAATAGCAAAGGCAATTACCGAAGCCAAGATAAGATAGGTAATATACTGCTTTATAAACTGATAAGCAATATTCTCAACAGCAAAAGCAATTCCTGTCATAGGAGAGACAAAGATGGCAGCTATTCCAGCACTTGCTCCAATTGAAATCATCATCTTAATTAATATTGTTGGTAGTTTAAAAATTCGATGAATTTGATATGCAATCATCGCTCCAATACTAGCACTTGGTCCCTCTGTTCCTACCGTAAACCCACTAGAGAGAGATAGAGCAGAAGCTAGAATCTTTAAAAAGAGAGTTTTAACTCTTAAAACCATTCTATTTTCAGAGATAGATTCAGCAATCTCACTTACACCATATTCTCTAATATTATTGTCTTTAGATGCAAGATAGTTAACAAAAAATATAGATACTGTAGGAACTAAATAGAGATACCAAATAGGAAGAGTAGAAATAGTCTTAAGTGGGTCACCCATAAAAATAAAATATGTTAAAAAAACAATAAGCAATTCATAAAATGTAATAAATGCACCAGTAATTATACCTGTTAAGATGGTTGCAATTATCAGTTTCCCTATCATCCACTATTTCCATTTTTATTATTGGTGCTATTTTAGCACAAGGAGTTTAGAAAAAAATTGTTTAGAGTCATATTTTTAGGAACTTAAAGCATTTTAATTTAAAAGTAACTGTTCAGATGTCTCCAATAACTTTTTAACATCTTTAACATAGATATTTTTACGTTGGTTTTCAATAACTTGCTCAGATTCTAACTCTTTTAAGTGTCTCTCAACTACATTTCTAACTGTACCTAACAACTTGGCAATCTCTGTTTTAGATAGATTTTGAAGTAGTTGGTAGTAGTGGTGGTCATTTGGATTTATATTTTGAAGTAAAAGTTTAGAGAGTCGTTCTGAAGTAGAATAGAGCGATAAATCACTCGCTAACTCTTCAGTATGTCTCATTTGAGAAGCGATATATGGGAAAAAGTGTTGATTAAACTTTTCATTGCTCTTAAGCCACTCACGTACTTTCTCCATAGGAAGTTCAAGTACATCTGCTGACTCTATTACTTCATATAGTACATCATGAGGTTGTCCATCAAGCAAAATTAAGGTATCAAACATGTCACCTGCACGATATACAAAGAGTGTCTGCTCTTTTGCTGTCTCTATGTTCATCTGAAAACTTTTAATTTTTCCCTCAAGTACAATATAGAATTTTTTTAAGAGTTCATCACCCAAAAAAGGTGTCTCTCTTTTTTTAAAAGAGACAATTTTCCCATACTGTAAAAACTGCTGTTCAAAACTTTGGTCTAAGTTCTCAAATATCTCAATGCCATAATGTTGCATAGAAAAATTACCTTTTTTAAGGAATTATAACACTTTTAAATAAATAGGTCATATAAATCTACTTTGATTATGATGAACAAAAAAATTTGTAACTATTGAGCTTTTTTAGTCAGAATTTCAACTTTTATACTTTTTAAAATCCCTAAATATAGGCTTTTTAAGACCACTGAATAGTTACAAAAATTTAAAGATTAAAGAATCTAATTTTACTCTTTACGTAAGAGAAAGCTATAAATTCATGTAGGTTGGGTTGCCCTCATCCCGACAAATATTAAAATTGAAAAAATATATCATCGTTCAATAGATATTTGATATACAAACATTTTTTGTTTTCTTGAACATTTTATGTATGCAAATTGATGTCGGGATGAGGGCAACCCGACCTATGATTAAATTAAGTCATATTGTTTTATCTTTTATTTGCACATCAAAACACGGGCTATCTTCACCACATAACTTTTAAACTAATTCATTTAAATTATTTCCTATGGTAAAGCTATATCAACATTAAAGTAGTATCTATTCTTGGTATTGTCACTCTTGTGCCACATTTTTGCATCTATTGTAAATGGCTTAATACTTTTATACTCTTTGCCACTTGCTAAATTAGGATTATCTTCATTAAAATATTTTATACTTAATGTATTGTTCCAACTAGCACTTAACCCTGTGTTCATTTTGTAATTGTTATCATTATATGCTCTTAAATGCATTGTAAATTTACTACCACTACTATCAACAACAGGAATATTTAGAGTTGAGTATCCATTATTCCACCATACACCTTGTGTTGGTCCAATATTGCTATTTAAAGCTACAAAATAAACTGAAGTCGCATTATCTTTTATAGTCTCACCTACAAACTCTGTTGTATTAATTACTTTGCTTACACCTTGCATTAGATCTTTAACATTCAATACCACACTACCCATACTCTCTTCGTTATTAGTTACTCTCTTTTTAACATTTAAAATAACTCTCTGACGAGAAGTGTAGTGTCTACCTTCTTCTAAATCGTTATCTTCTCTACTAATCCAAGCAATTACTTTTGTACTATTAGTAGCTACTTCACTAGGGTCATTTATTTTTAACAGCTTTCCACCTACACCAATTTTTGCAATTCGTACAATGATGTCTTTATCGTGTCCTAAATCATCAGTTGATGCAACAGTTAAAGTAGAGTATCCTTCTTTACCTCTATCGGTGGGGATTACCTCTTTATCTTCTCCAATTCTATTATCTACTAACATATAAATAGAGTTTGCATTCAATTCAAACTCTTGTATACTTTGACATTTACTTAGGTTGCTATCTACACAAATATCATTAAGAATAGGTTGGGCAAGTGGGCGTGTCAAATCTCGCCCTAAAATATCTTTATAGATTTTACTTCGTAAACTATCACTAATTTGTGCTTCATCTGCCATACTTTGCAACTCATCAAATAATTCAGTTTTATTACTATCGGCAAAATTTACTCTATTGAAATAGTCGCTCAAATAACTTCCACTATAACTACTATTTAAAAATCTATTAAATAACTCTTCTACAGCATCTTTAAAACCACTCTCATCTTTCTCTCTTACAAGATAGTAATTTGCTAAATATCTGTTTTGATTTCTATAGCTTCTAAGTGAACGTTTTTGGGCTTCGTGGTTATCCAAATAACCCCAAATCTGTTCTTTTCCCCATTCAGCTCTATCACCTTTACCATCATCAATGCTTGGTGCTTTATTTATTGCAAATGCAATATTTTTACCTGTAACTACCTCTAAATTTTCTGCCCCTTTACGATTATCTGGCTCCATAAAAAAGCTATCTCTTTTTTGCATATAATCATTTGCAAGAGCAATAATCTTCTCTGGCTTATCCAATTTTGCATAATATAGAGCCAATTGATACCAAGCATCAACATTTTGAGGAGCTAAATCTACTGCCTTTTTAAGTACTGCCTCAACATTTGTAGAATCCTCTTTATCTAAAAGTTTAGCAATATGTTGAAGTATCATAGATTGGTTGTATATATGTTCACCCACACTTGCAGGGCTAACACCTGTAATAACTCCTGTAAATTTTTCAAGCCCATTTTCTCGAATTGCACTGGTATATTGGTTATAAATTGTATAACTATGAGGTGTTGCTGATTCTCTTGAACCTACTTGATACCCAATATCTGCTTGAAACTGCTTTGGATTATTTTTATTTAAATATACTCCAACCCACGCTCTATGTCCGGGTTGTCCAATACCAATACTTGGTCGACTTAAGCACTCATTGACATGTTGCCCCATAGTCGATTGTCGCCCACATACACCACCATCTTGTAAAATTCTATAGACACTTCTATGTGGTGTCCAATCACTCTTTCTAAGCCATACTTCTGGTTTATCATAATCCCAAGTATAAGTAGTATATTGGATAAATCTCTTATCTTTCTGTGCCCCACCATCTACAGCATGAGGAGGATAAGAAGCTTCAAGATTAGATTTATCTGTCTCAAAAAATCTATCTTTTACATATTTACACTCTTTTTTCTGTGCCCCTTGTTCAAGTGCTAAAACCTGCCAAGGAAGTTGTGACAACTCAATATTAAATATTGGCCAATTTGGCTCACTATCATTAAAATCAACTGGAGCTATTTGGTCATTTGCAATCTTCCAATTTGCTAAATCATAAAACGGCATCAAGCGATATGCTTTTTGGTCATGAGGCAATACACCCAACTCTCCTGCAAGTTCATCTGCCATATCATCACGAGCTGATATGAGTCCTATTTTCGATTTATAGTCACTAAAATGTGCTAAAATATAACTTTTTGTAAGTGTTGCATTATTTTCATTATCAATAAATGCTACTATTTTAGCACAAGGATTGCCATCGGTACTACAATCTGCTCTCTCTTGACCACTTAGCACCTTAAATAGATTTAGCTCATCATAAGAGATATTATAAGTTTTCCGAATATCTGGGGTAATGGTATCTACACTATATCCATCATTTACAGCTTGTCTCAACTTCCCACTAGCAGACCATAATGAGTTTTTTTCACTTTCTGTAAGTTTATATTTTGTAGCTAACAAATTTTTAAACTTGTAGTAGCCTATAGAGTAACCTAAATTTTTAAAATCAAAATGCTCAAGCCATCTTCTCTTTTTAGCTTCAAGTTTTGGGAGTGTTAAATAATCTACAACACGATGGTCACTAGTATCTCCAAATACAGCTTCATCAAAAATACCCCTCTCTTTTGCATTTATCGCAAGTCCTAAAGCTACATTTTTATACTTTTGAATAAAGGCATCATCTTTACCATCCTCTTTCCATTTAGCTAAAAAATCTCCTAGATTTTTAACACTATATGGGTCAACAGGAAACCTTGAAGCATAAAGCCCCTCTTTTATACTTGGATTCTCTTCTATAAATTGCCAGATTTTACTATCAAGTGGTTCTGTAATATATAAATCATAATCATTTTGTGCTTTTTTGTGGGAATAGGCTAAAAAGCTATTAATCAATTCATCTACTGATTTAGTGCCATCAAATGCTCTAGCTTTATCATAAAATGTCTCTTTTGCTTCATTTAAACCTTTAGTATTTACAGAAGAATGAATAGTAAGATGATGAACTACTTCATTTGTGCCATCCGTTGCTTTCACATCAAATTCATAATCTTTAACTTCCAAAGAACCACTTATAACTATATTTCCATCTTCATCTATGCTAAATGGAACATCACCCACTATTGAGTAGGTTAATTTATCTTGAGAATCATACGCCTCTAAATTTAGCACTATATCACCAATACTATTTTCACTTTTTACAACTGTAAATTCACTTATATCATTTTTAAATACAGGTTGAACGTTACTACTATTTAACTCTTCTTTATATAGATACTTTGAAGGAATGACAGTAAAAGTATTTTCATTTGACATCTTCCAACCAACACTTAAACCTTCTAATCCACCACCCTCTTTTAGATAGACACTCAGAGGATAGACTTCACCTTTTTGTAAGTAGATTTTTCTACTTTTTCCTGCACTATCCCAATCTTGATAGTTACCCCAATAGGTTTTGTATGCAAAATTTTCAATACCGTTAAAATCAAATCTTGTTCCATCATCTCCAATAATTGCAAAAGTATAAAGACCACTCTTTGGCACTCTTAAAACTGCACTCATTTTTTGTCCAAAGTTATCCTCTCTGTTTTCATTAAAATCAAATTTGTCAAGGAAAAAACTACTATCTGGCAAATCATTTTGGTAATGAGATGAATCTAAAAATGAGTTTATATAACTTCCACTAATTCCACTCCATCGCCACGCTTTAACTCCATGAGTCGAAAGTAGTTTCACTGTAACATTAGCCTCATCTGTTTGAGCATCACTACTTACATTTATTTTAAAATTATAACTCTGCACACTATTATGATTTAATGCTCCATTTAAAGTAATAACACCATTGTTATCTATACTAAAAGGCACATCACCAACTATGCTATAGTTTAAACTCCTACCAGCCTTTATCTTAGTTTCAATCTTGCCAACAAATGCTCCTACCGTTGCATTAAAATCTAACCCAAAAGTTGCATTTTTATTAATAATATATGGTTTATCTCCAAAACTTCCATATACTTTTACTTCGGCAACATGTAAATAGTTACTATTTTGTGCTTTAATTAACACAAAATTTCCATTTTTAGAAGGATTAAAATTGATTTTTTGTTCCAAATCACTTGTAAGTGTTCCTACTAAATTATCTTCACTTAATGTTCCACTGTAGCTTTGACTATTTAAATATACTTTCGCCCCATTTAAACGTGACATATTAGAGTTTCTGTTAATAACAACAATCTCTCTAACCTTTAACCCCTCTGGTAACTCCACTTGTAACCAATTTGTATTTGAATTGCCCAAAGTGTGATTAAAAGTGTTATTATTGTCATCTAACACATTACTTGCAGGGTAACTACTATCATATATGCTACCTTGTGTTGCCTTGCCATAAAGATGAGCAAAATTATCATGAACTTTAAATACATCTAAATTGGCTCTAGCCTGAAAAAGTGTACCCTTATCTCCTTTAACCCAATATCCATATCCATTTAAAAGTCCATCAAGATTAGAGTATTTAGCATTATCCCCAGTATAGATTGAGTGACCATCTTGTGCTTGTATTTCATCAATAGCTGTCATATTAATATCAGATTTAGCCATCTCTTCACAAGATGCCATCAAGTTCCAACCTGTACGTTTAAGAGGCTTTTTTAAAGTGATATTACCATCGCCCCCATTAAAAACAGCTCCTGCAATACCTTTGACCCAATAACCATATCCTGCTTCTAATCTTTTTAAATTAGAATAATTAGCAAATTCTCCTGTGTAGATACTTTTACCTTCTTGGTTCTGTACCTCTTGAATATTACTCATATTCACTTCATTGACATTCATATCTTGACATACTGAAATAAGATTCCATCCATCTCTCTCTAAGGTTGTGGAGTTTCCCCATAGTTGCATCATTAAAATAATACTAACCCATATCGTTCTCATCTCTATTTCCTTTAAAATTAATAGGTCAAATTTAAATACATTACCTCATTAATTATATCTAAAAATTTAAAGAAATACATTAGTATTTTGGAATAAGAACATCAGTTTTATTATGGTCAATATAGGCTCTATCTATATCATCAGTAGAGTATACATATCCAACACCATTACGTGTTTCAATCTCAAAAGAGCCATTAGGTGTGTTTACTGTTCCAAAGCTCATATTTTTTCCTTCAGTTAAAACAACAGCATATTGATTACCTGAATCTATTAAATTTCCTGAAACAGTTACACTTCCATTTTTATGTGTTTTTTTCTCAGTAATTTTGGCTTCAAACTCACCATTACCCATATTTGGCAATACAACAGTGTCTCCAACATTTAGATTTTTAATAGTATTTTTAGGAAGCTTAATAGCTATTAGAGGTAAAACTTCCTCTTTTGAAGAGAACTTTTTTTCAACATTTTTCATATCAGATTGAACCCAAATATCTTTTCGTTCCTCCACAATCTCAGGCTCTATCTTCTCAATACTTTTTTCCTCTAACACTAATGCTTTATCTATATCATCAAGTGTTAAATTCTCCTCTTTACTATCAAGAACCTCATCATCTAAAGTAGGTATATCTAAATTCTCATCTAAATTTAACTCCACACTATTGGTCGCTACCGATACTGAAGAATCAATTTTTGAATAGAAAAAGGTAAAATACAAAAGCAATACCAAACCTAATACTAAAATCACTAAAATAATTTTTTTCATAATACACCTTTTTTAGGGAAGAGAGTCAAAGTGACTCTCTTATATCAACCTATCCATTCACTTTTTTTAAATCTAAATAAGCTTTTTTAAGTTCAGCTAATTTTACTTTAGATGGTTTATAAACATCATTATAAAATGCTCTTGTAGCTATTACAGATGTTTTATACTCAGTATAAGCAGGTTTAAGCTCTTCTGCTCTAAATGTTCTTAGCTCATCACGAACAGGAAGGTACTCCTCTGAACGGAAAGTTCTATACTCATCTATAATATCAATTAAATTAGCTCTAGCATCTAAAAATTCTTCTCTACTAATTTTCTTAGCTTTGTAGTCTGCTCTAGCTTGTCGATACACAGTAACAGCATCACGATAGTCAGATAAAATAGCTTTAAGTTCTGCTCTAACATCTAAGAAGTCTGCTCGAATTTGCATATATTCATCACGAACATCAAGGAAATCAGCTCTTAACTCTTTAGATGTTGCTCTTAACTCTTTTAACTTATTAATATTATCTGAAACAACAGTTTTTTGGTCATTGTAAGCTTTAAGTGCTGTAGCTAACTTATCAGCTCCATCTGTTGTTACATTGTTATCATCTGTATTGTTATTGTCTGGATTATTAATATGAGCTCTAAAATTCTCAACTAATGGAAGTGTCTGTTTTAATGCTTTTACAGCATCTGCCTCTTTATCTTCACCCTCTGCAATTCCACATGGAAGTCCATTAGTACACTCTAAAAGTGGGCTTGAGTACTTATAGACTTTTTTACCATGATAAACACCTGAATATGCCATTACTGTTGTAAATGTGTCCTGTACTCCATGTCCTCTAGCATAAGTATAAGCACCTGTAGACCTAGGCTGTGGAAAACCCCCCACTACGCCGACTTCTCCATTTCCAGTTTTTGGATATTCTTATTAAAAAACTTCAAGCGTTCTTTACGAACAGTATCAGGAATATTCTCTTTTTCCCACTCTT
>JALUKJ010000281.1 GCA_027056615.1 Campylobacteraceae bacterium
TACCATTATTCAAGCATCTTCTATGGTTGAAAATATTAACTCTATCTTACGCCCATATTTAGACCGTTCTAAAAATCAAGTGACACAAGAGTTTCTGAATCTTTTTGCATTTTATCATAACCATAGAATCTACAAACGAGGAAAAAGAGCAGGAAAGATACCAATGGAGATACTTACAGGAGAGAAGCAAGAGAAAGATTGGATTGAACTTTTGATAGAACAGATTGAGAATAAAGAGGCTGACTTCTTCTCTTAATAGTTTTTAGACTGTTTCACTGTTATTTTTTTGATTGCCTTGGGTGGTAAGGGGGGAGTATTGGCTTTTTTTAGGGGGTGAAAGTGTTAACTACTTTTTTGGGGTTAGGAGAGATGCCGGTTTTTCTACCTTTTTTATCTAGTTCATACGTGATAGTAAAACCTATATTTTCTCTATCATTTATCTCATCAACTGCCACATCAATAACATTTTTTTTAAATGTCGCAAACTTATAGTATTGATGTTCTTCAATACCCATAAGTTCTCTAAATTTCTCTATAGTCATCTTTGGAATTTGGGCATTAAGATAATCTTCTGCCAATTCATACAAAGCAATTGCATGACGACTGCGTAAGCTTTTAATAACAATTAAATTAATTTTTCCAAATATTTTAGGATTTAAAATCATCTCTTCAATATGAGAAGGGAAAGAGTAAGTAATCATCCCTTGTTTGTATTTAAATTCAGAAATCAAAGTAAAAGCACCACTCTCTTGGCTTCTCTTATTTTTACCTAAGATATTATAAATAACTTGTGTTCTATTCAAAACTTTTAACTCATTTTGAAGATAAGTATGATTCTCTTTTCCCATCCCAAAAAAGAGCAATAATTCATCTGCTGAAATCATAAAGTTTCTCATATTCTTATCTTTCTTAAACTCATTTTTTGCAATTTTGAGCATATAGTTATAACACTTTCCTTTCACATTAATATTTTTGACCGAGACATTAAAAAACTTTCCATAACAGCCTTGAAACTACTATATAATGGGCTTTGCTAATCTATAAAAGAGAAAAAAGAGAGAGGGAAAGAAGACTTAAACTATTGAGATAGAAAATTATAGTGACTATTATCCGTTGATATTTTGTCTTCAAAAGAGTAAATTCACTTCATAAAAATAAAAACTTTTGTTAGATATAATTGTTAAAAAATAATATCTTCCAAGAATAATTAAAAATGGATATAAAACCGTACTTGAAATTGCAACTAAAACACAAAAAGAACTTTTAGAAAAAGAGATTGAAAAACAAAAAATTCGTATAAGAGGAAATTAACCATGAGTACCTATCAATATTATGAATTTAGAGCGATGGATTGTCCATTGACTAAAGAACAAAGAAAAGAGGTAGCTTCACTTTCAAGCCGAGCTACAGTAACATCTCATCAAGCTACATTTGCTTATAACTATGGGGATTTTAGAGGTAATGAAGAGGAGCTAATGGAGACGCATTTTGATATGATGTTGTGTGTGACAAATTGGGGTACACGACGACTGATGTTTCGTCTGCCATCCTCCTTAATCAACATAAATCAAGTAGAGTCTTTTTGTGTATCTGAAGAGATTGGTTGTTGGTTATCAAAAGATAAACAATATACTATTTTAGATTTAAATTTTGAGAATGAAGATGAAAATGGTGAGTGGATAGAGGGAGAAGGATTATTAAATGAGCTGATAGATTTAAGAGAGGAGTTGATTAACGGAAATTTTCGTCTTCTCTACCTTGCATGGTTAAAAGCTAGTGAAAGAGCTTTAGAAATGGGATATGCAGATGAAGAGACATTTGAACCTGCTGTCCCTGCTGGTCTAAAAAATCTCTCTGATACTCAAAAAGCTTATATAGAGTTTGTAAATATTGATAAGGGTTTAATAGCTGTAGCTTCAAAACAGAGTGAGGAGCGAACAGATGAAGTTATTGATATAGAGAAGTGGATAGAGAGAGTTTCAGAAGAGAAAAAAAATGAGTTTTTACTACGATTAAGTCGTGGGGAACAGAATCTATCAGTTATTTTTAATAAATACCTTTGTGAATCTGCCACCCAAAATCAATCCCAAAATGCAGAAGAGAGAACAGAGAGAAGAACTATTATCTATCTTGTAGAAGATACAAAGAAGTGGCATAAACAAGAGAAAAAAAATAGAGAGATAGAACAGGAACTTGCTAGAAAACAGAGACTAGAGCGACTAGCTAAAAATAAAAGCATGGCATGGGAAAAAGTTTATAAACTTATTGATGAAAAAAATGCAAACGCTTATGATAAAGCTGTGGAGCAGTTAAAAGAGCTACATGAACTCTCTAAATATCAAGGTACAGAGGAGTATTTTGAAGAAGAAATTGCAGATATTTTGGCTACTTATCATAGAAGACAATCTCTATTGAGAAAGATGAGAAGTGCTGGACTGATGGAGTAGATAATCTACTCCCAAAAACTAAAAGATTTTTGAGTCCAAAATCGTGTTCTATCCTCTTATTCTATCTCAATAAAAAAGTGTTCATTCTATTCTTTAAACTCTTTAAGTGTAAATGACATATTTTTAAGATTTTCTCGTTCCCATCCGTCCTCGGCAATGCCATTGAATTAGGCCCAAATCCTGTAGATTCGATTTTATCGAACAAAAAATTGAAGCCCATAAAACAATCCGTTCGATGAAATCGAACCTACAGTTTTTGAATATTTATTCCTTAATTCATTGGCATTGCCGTCCTCGGTGGGAACGAGTCATATTT
>JALUKJ010000282.1 GCA_027056615.1 Campylobacteraceae bacterium
TTGGTCAAGCAATTCAAGAGAAGATGAAGAGTGATATTGTCTTTACCCCAGGGTACAGATGGGGAACAACCGTTCTTCCAGGTGGAGAGATTTTAAAAGACAATGTTTATGAGATGACAGCTATTACCTACCCAGAGGTTTATACATTTGACTTAAAAGGTCAAGTGATTGCAAACCTTATGGAAGATATTGCAGATAATGTCTTTAATGCTAATCCACTGCTTCAACAAGGTGGTGATATGAGCCGTTTAACGGGTGCGAGTTACAGTATTAAGATTGATGCTCCATCAGGAAAACGAATTTCTGACTTTATGATTGGTGGTAAACCAATTGATGTAAAGAAAACTTATAGAGTTTCATCTTGGGGTGGAAACCTACAGAGTGCTGGTGAAAATCTAAACAAAGAGACACCTGCTGTTTATGAAGTAGTAAGTGACTATATTAGAGCTAAGAAAGTGGTGGATATTCCATTGACTTCAAATGTTAAAGTTTTAGATTATAGTTGTGGCTGTCCACAAAAAGGAGCTAAGTGTTAATTTAACTAAAGAAGATACCTAGTCTTTAGAGCTGGAAACTATTGAAGATGAGGTATATATAATAAATTATGATAAAATATCACATGTAAATTATACATAATTTGTATCCCCTATAAATCCAATGGTAAAAAGTCATACTTTAAAAAAATAATTAATTTAAACCCCATAAAATAGGGGTTTGTATTAATGAAAAAATTTAAGAAGTAAGAAGTTACCCTAACTTTTATAGGGGATACCATAATTTTATCTTATAAAGATAATAACTATTACAAAGGATGTCAAATGAAAAAGAGTACAACAATTCAAATCGCTACTGGGTTAGCAACAATACTTTTAGTAACAACTACAGTATCAGCAGGAGATTCAAAACCATTTAGTAAACAGAAATTTTTTGGTTTTTCACAAATAGGGTTAGAAGCAGGTGATGGTGCTAAAAAATCAAAAGATGCAGATTTCAAAATGGATGCAGACCGTATTCGTTTGGGTTGGAAATATTTTTCTGGACCTCTAGCAGCCAAAGTCTTTTTAGATTTTGCTCAAACAGGTGACTCTGGTGCAGGTATGCCAAACGTAATTAAAGATGCATTTATTGCTTACAACTTCAATAAGGCAGCTGTTATTAAAGCAGGTATGATTAAAACTCCTGTAGGTATGGGGTTTACTATTCCAGGTTGGAACTTAGATGTTATTAAACGTGGATTTGACAAAAAACTTGCATTTGAAAGAGATTCAGGTCTTATGCTCTCAGGACGTGATATTGGAGGAAAAGGAAAAGTAAATGGTTTAGAGATGGGTCATGAGCGTCCATGGCATGGATTTGGATATGACATTATGGTAGCAGGTCAAGCAGGTCGTTCAGGTGCTGTTACCAATGCAAAAGTAGGAGATGATAACGCTTATATGGGTCGTGTTATGTATGATAATGGTCAAGCACTACACGTTGAAGCAGGTTATGGTGTCTCTAAAAGTGCAGGTGGAATTGCTGGGTTTAATGACAGTAATAGTACAGGGTCAGAAGATTATAAGCTCCTAAATGTTGGTCTTGATTCTCATTTTGATGGTTCAAACTTCAAAGCAGAGTATTATGATGCTAAAAATATTAGAGGAAATAAGGATTGGAATATGAAGACGTTGGCTCTTACAGGTACATATTATTTGACTGATACTCTTGAAGGAGCAGTTAAATATATTCGTGGGTCAGGGAACAAAGGTTCAACAGATGCAACTGCATCTAATACCTATATTGGGCTTAATTACTATATTAATCCTAAAAATAATAAAATGGATAGAAAATCCAGAAGAAGTAGAAACCAACATAGAATTCAACTAAACTATGTTTTAGCAAATGGAGATACTGGAAATAAGAATGCTAAAGATGTCTTTAAGTATGCAGGTGGTGCTTTCTTTCAAGATAATGCTATCTTAGCTCAATACCAATTTAAGTTTTAAATAGTTAGAGGAGATTTTTTTCTCCTCTTTAATGTTTAAATTTTCTTGAGACCATTAAGATGGTTTGAATCAAATTTAGGAAGAAAAAAGGATTTACATGAGAGTTTATGTCACACTACTATTATTGTTCTCTTCTATGCTCATAGCAGAAGTAACAGGAAAAAAGGTCTATGAAACCAAGTGTGCCTCTTGCCATAAACTCTATATTCCAGCGTCTGAACTTATTGAAAATTTTATGGAAAAAAATAACACTATTTTGAAACTTGAAGCACCAACTATTAACCAAATAGTATTTAGGCTTAAAAGCCGAATTGGTGACCCAAAAGGTGATGACGATATTCATCGTATGGAAGTAGATAGTTTTGTAGCTGACTATCTTATGAACCCCGATAAATCAAAGTCTGTTTGTCTACCTAAACTACTAAAATATTTTAAAACTATGCCTAGTATGAAAGGTAAAATATCGGTAGAGGAGATTGATGCTGTATCAAATTTTTTATATGACTATAATCCTGAAAAACATATTAAAAAGAAATTAGAGTTTGTAGGCTATACAAAAGCATTAGAGAGAGCAAAAAAAGAGGATAAAATTATTCTTTTGAAATTAACACGAGAACATTGTCACTTTTGTAAAAAAATGGATAGAGAAGTTTTTACCGATACCGAAGTTCGAGATGCACTTAACAAAGATTTTATTGTAGTTGAGTTAGATATTGTAAAAAACAATCTTCCTCTTGGAATTAAACAAGGAATGACAGTATCCCCTA
>JALUKJ010000283.1 GCA_027056615.1 Campylobacteraceae bacterium
TGTAGTTTTTCCTCGTCGAAGTGCTTCAAAGACATAGAGTATTCTATCGGCATTTGAACGACGAATCTCACGAATAAGCTCATCTTCATCACACTCAATACTGTTAAAACCAATAAGCCCAGTTTCAAGTGAAATAAGTGCTTTTTGAACCGACTCTTTAAAAGTACGTCCAATAGACATTGCCTCACCAACCGATTTCATGGCTGTACTTAGCGTAGAGTCTGCTTGTGGGAACTTTTCAAAGGTAAATCTTGGAACTTTAGTAACCACATAGTCAATTACAGGCTCAAATGACGCTGCTGTTCCTGTAATGTCATTGGTAAGCTCATCTAGTGTAAACCCAACAGCCAACATAGTTGCTACTTTAGCAATTGGATACCCTGTAGCTTTTGAAGCAAGTGCAGATGAACGGCTCACTCTTGGATTCATCTCAATAACAATCATACGCCCATCTTTAGGGTTAATAGAAAATTGAACGTTTGAGCCACCCGTATCAACTCCAACTTCACGCAAGATTTTAAAAGAAGCATCTCTCATACGTTGATACTCTTTGTCGGTAAGAGTAAGTGCAGGAGCAACGGTAATGCTATCTCCTGTATGTACTCCCATTGGGTCAAAGTTTTCAATGGAACAGACAATAATACAGTTGTCCTTATGGTCACGAATGACCTCCATCTCATACTCTTTCCAGCCTAAAAGAGACTCTTCAATTAAGATTTCAGATATAGGAGAGGCATCAAGCCCACCTTGCACAATTTTTTTGTATTCGTCGATGTTATATGCCACACCAGAACCACCACCTGCCATGGTGAATGATGCTCTAATAATCAGAGGGAAACCGATTCGTTTAGCAATATTAAGAGCCTCTTCCATATTGTAAGCATACTCTGAAATAGGTAAATCCATTCCAATCTTAATCATTGCCTCTTTAAACTCTTGACGGTCTTCACCTTTTTTTATGGCAGCAGGTTTTGCTCCTAAGATTTCAATGCCTTCAAGCATCCCTGCTTCGTACATCTCCATTGCAACATTGAGTGCTGTCTGTCCACCCATCGTAGGCAAAATGGCATCAACTTTCTCTTTTTTAATAATTTTAGAGATAACCTCTGCTGTAATAGGCTCAATATATGTTCTATCAGCAAACTCGGGGTCAGTCATAATAGTTGCAGGGTTAGAGTTAATAAGTACAACTCGATAACCAAGCTCTTTAAGTGTTTTTGCTGCTTGTGTTCCAGAATAATCAAATTCACAAGCCTGTCCAATAACAATTGGACCAGAGCCGATAAGTAAAATGGTTTTTATGTCAGTGCGTTTTGGCATGTAGAAGTACCCTTATTAGTAGTTATAAAAATTTTGGCATTATACTCAAATTGCACTTAGAGAGTTGAGCTTTTTACTGTAGGTTCGATTTCATCGAACATGATATTAAGGCTACACCATTTTTGAAACATTTTCAAAGAGTTTAACTGACAGATTAATAAGATGTTCAGACTGAGACAACATAATAAAGAGAGATATAGAAAATAGTAACCACTTATAACTAGCATTTTCAAAAAAGAGAAAGTAAATAGAGACAAGTAGTAACCATAAATCAAAAAGAGACATCAGACTATACAATTCAAATTGTGAAGCTTGAATTTTAGACCAAATTTGAATAGCTAGAAATAGGCTCAAAACAAATAAGGTTACCCAAAGAAAAGTTCTAAATTTTCTATTTGGTTCATTCCATAATGGAGTCCAATACATATAAGTAGCAATAGAAACAAATACATAACCTATAGCTAGGGAATCTATATTGATATTTAACCAAGTTTTTTCTATAATAATCTTTATGAGATAAACAAAAAGCACTAAAAAATAGATTAAAAAAATAGGTGTCAAGATATATTTGGTAAAGATCACACCTATATTGGCATAACGATTTTTTTGAACCAACATAATGTACTTGGGTAGATGTGCTAAAAAATAGTTAACTGAAAAAAGTCCAACAATTGCTATAGCAACTTGAACATAACGCACAGTAGCCAATGAGATACCAAATAGTTGATGGAGAGAATAGACAGTTGTAAAGAAAATAGCATAGAACGCAAAACTTAGTAATAACATTGCTAATAAAATTAGTAAAATATTTTGTGTCCACTCCCAAATATTTTTATTTGAGATAGAAACATCTACAAATGGAGCCCAAAAAAACATAAAAATAAGTGCAAAAATCAAAAGTATATGTCGAACGATAATAGTTGAATCCAAAATATTAATAGGTAAAAAGTAATAATAAAGTACTAGAACTCCTACACCAACTAATTTAAACCAAACTCTCTTTGACAACAGATGGAGAGCAGGAAAAAGAAAAATACCTAAAGAGGTTACAAATGCTATTTTATAACTTATTAGCATAAAAGAGCTTTGGCTAAAAGGACTACCTTCACTTATAATAATTAAAAGAAAAGTGACAATAAAAGAGGAGAGAGAAGCTAGTGGAAAACGCTGTAAAGCTTCTAAAATTTTATGGGACCATCTATCGGCTACTTCTAATACAGAACTCACTTTATATTCCTTTTAAATTATATCATTAATGTATTTTATCATAATTTTTATAAAAAACAGTATTTAACGTAATTTAATACTCTAAAAAATTTATTAAAAAATATTTAATTTTTTAATGTAAAATTAATATATAAAATTATATATATAGGGTGTGATTTTTATATAGTTTTTAT
>JALUKJ010000284.1 GCA_027056615.1 Campylobacteraceae bacterium
GGTAAATTATATCAAAAAGTGTTTAAAAAAATCATTGTATAAACGCTTTTAAACGCTTTAATGCTTTAAATAACTCTTTATTGGTTTTATTATACTCACTTTTAAGAATATTGGGTTTAGCTACAAGTATATATCGACCTATTTTAAGATTATTAAGTGTAGTTAAGAGGTGAGCACGAAGTAGTCGCTTGGCTCTATTTCTATGGACAGCATTACCAACTTTTTTGCTGGCAACTATCCCAATTTTATACTCATCTTCGCAAGGTTGGAAAAAAAGTACAAATTGTGAAGTGTGGACAGTTTTAGAATTTTTATAAATTCTATTGAACTCCTTAGTAGTTTTAACACTACTAAAATGTTTTAAACTGCTAATCTTTTTCTACCTTTAGCTCTTCTAGCAGAAATTACTTTTCTTCCGTTTTTAGTTTTCATTCTTGTTCTAAATCCGTGAGTTCTTTTTCTTGGTGTGTTATGTGGTTGAAACGTTCTTTTCATAACTTAGTACCATCCTTATTAGTATTTTACCCATTAAACCTGAGTATTTATTTGAAACGAGATTTTACCTCAACTATGCTTAAACCATTGGTAGAATAGTTAAGATTTATTAAGAGAGTCTCTCTCTAAGTAACTCATTTACCTTTTGAGGGTTAGCAGAACCTTTTGAAGCTTTCATTGTTTGACCAACAAAGAACCCAAACAACTTCTCTTTTCCACCTTTAAACTCCTCTACCTTTTGTGGATTAGCCTCTAAAATTTTATCAATAATCTCTAAAATTGCTCCATCATCACTTACTTGCGCAAGACCCATAGAGTCAATAAGCTCTAAAATATCAGTATCTTTTTCCATAAGCACATCTAAAATATCTTTAGCTCCTTTTCCAGAGATAGTTCCATCATCAATTTTAGAGACTAACTCACCGAGTTTTGAAGCACTTACAGGAGAGTTTGTAATGTCAAATTCTGTCTTTTTAAGGCGACCAAGTAACTCTGTTGTTAACCAATTTACCGATGTTTTAGCTGTTGCTCCTGTCTCTAACATAGTTTCAAAGAAATAAGCCAACTCTTTTTGAGAACATAAAACTAAAGCATCATATCTTTTAAGTTTTAACTCATCAATGTAACGTTTTACTTTAGCATCAGGGAGTTCAGGCATCTCTTTTGCTTTGTCTATCATCTCTTGGGTTACTATTAAAGGACGCAAATCAGGGTCTGGGAAGTAGCGATAATCAGCTGCCTCCTCTTTGCCTCTCATTGATTTAGTAACACCTTCATCAACATTAAAAAGCCGTGTCTCTTGAAACACCTCTTGCTCATAGACTCCATCTTCATAAGCTTCGGTTTGACGTTGAACCTCATAGGCAATAGCCAATTCTACAAAACGAAAAGAGTTAATATTTTTAATCTCAACACGTGTTCCAAACTCTTTTTGACCTTTTGGACGAATGGAAACGTTTACATCACAACGAAACGAACCCTCTTGCATATTGGCATCACTAATATCAAGGTAACGAACTGTTGAGTGTAATTTTTTTAAATAAGCAACAGCTTCAGCAGAGTTTCTCATATCAGGTTCAGAAACAATCTCTAGCAAAGGAGTACCTGCACGGTTCAAATCAACTTTTGAGTAGTTACTCTCGTGAATATTTTTACCTGCATCTGCCTCTAGGTGGGCTTGTGTAATACCTATTCGTTTTTGAGTTCCATCTTCAAGGTCAATAAATAGTTCACCCTTTTGTACAATAGCATTAGTCAATTGAGTAATCTGATAAGCAGATGGACTATCTGGATAAAAATAAGATTTTCTATCAAAGTTTGAAGCGTGTACTACATCTGCATTTAGTGCATAACCTAACCTCATTGCTTTTATAGCTGCCTCTTTATTAACAACAGGCAATGCACCAGGGAGAGCTAGACAGGTAGGACAGGTATTAGAGTTTTGATGTTCGGCAAAGCTTGTAGGACAAGAACAGAAAAGTTTTGTTTTTGTATTTAGTTGCACATGGACTTCAAGACCAATGACAGTTTCAAACATAAGATATTACCTTAAAATATAATTTTTTGGAAATTATACCCTCTTAAGCTATAATTTCAATAAAAAAGTTGAGGTTATAAGATGTCAAAAAGAACATTAATTATTGGTGCAGGTGGTGTGGGAAATGTGGTCGCCTTTAAGTGTGCTATGAATAGCGATACTTTTGGAAAGATTACCCTTGCTAGTAGGACTCTTAGTAAATGTGAGAAGATTACTAAAAATATAAAAGAGAAAGTAGGTGTAGAGATTAAAATAGCCTCTATAGATGCCGATAGTGTTGAGGAGCTAGTAGAGCTTTTTAATAGTGTTAAACCTAATGTTGTTATTAATGTTGCACTTCCATACCAAGACTTAACCATTATGGACGCTTGTGTAGCGTGTGGAGTTGACTACCTAGATACAGCCAATTATGAACACCCAGATACAGCCAAGTTTGAATATAAAGAGCAGTGGGCAAGAGATAAAGCCTTTAAAGAGGCAAAGATTATGGGGCTTTT
This sequence comes from Campylobacteraceae bacterium, assembly GCA_027056615.1. Classification (GTDB taxonomy): domain Bacteria; phylum Campylobacterota; class Campylobacteria; order Campylobacterales; family Sulfurovaceae; genus UBA1140. Next base: position 2,530 of record JALUKJ010000284.1, read on the forward strand.
AGGAAGTGGATTTGACCCAGGGGTGACCAATGTCTTTTGTGCTTATGCTCAAAAACACTACTTTGATGAGATTCACACTATTGATATTTTAGACTGTAACGCAGGTGACCACGGCTACGCTTTTGCTACTAACTTTAACCCAGAGATTAACTTGCGTGAAGTGAGTGCAAATGGTCGATATTGGCAAAAAAACGATAATGGACAAGGAGAATGGATAGAGACAAAACCAATGGAGATTATGCAAGTTTGGAATTATCCTGAAATTGGGAAAAAAGACTCCTACCTACTATATCATGAGGAGATGGAGTCTTTGATTAAACATATTAAAGGGCTAAAACGTATTCGTTTCTTTATGACCTTTTCTCAGAGTTATTTAACTCACATGAAGTGCTTAGAAAATGTTGGAATGTTAGGAATTAAAGAGGTAGAACATAAAGGAGTAAAGATAGTTCCAATGGAGTTTCTCTCTACCCTACTTCCAGACCCTGCAAGTTTAGGAGAGCGAACTAAAGGTAAAACCAATATTGGTATCTATGCCAAGGGCTTAAAAGATGGCAAAGAGAAAACAGTTTACATCTACCAAGTAAGTGACCATGAGGAGTGCTACAAAGAGGTGATGAGCCAAGCAGTAAGCTACACAACAGGAGTTCCTGCCATGATTGGTGCAAAACTCATGCTTGAAGAGAAGTGGAAAGGGGAAGGTGTCTTTAATATGGAAGAGTTTGACCCAGACCCATTTATGGAGGAGTTAATGATTCAAGGACTTCCTTGGAAGATTAGAGAGTTTGAGTAGCTAAGGCTACTCACTCAAACGCTCAATCTTAGCACCTAAAGTAGAGAGTTTTCCCTCTAAGTTATCATACCCTCTATCTAAGTGATAAATTCTATGAACATTAGTGACTCCCTCTGCAACAAGTCCTGCTAAAACCAATGCTGAACTTGCTCGTAAATCAGTTGCCATAACATCTGCTCCATAAAGCTGTGCTACTGGTTTAACAGCAGCTACAGAACCCTTTAACCAAATATCAGAACCTAAACGGTTTAACTCTGAAACGTGCATAAATCTATTTTCAAAGAGTCTCTCTTCTATAACTGATTCACCTATTGCCATGGTTGCTACAGCCATAAACTGTGCTTGCATATCTGTTGGAAATCCTGGATACTCTGTAGTTACCAATGAAACAGGTTTAAGTCTGCTTGTTCCACTAATAGTAATATTTTCTCCATCTATTTTAAAACTACATCCCATAGCTTCAAGTTTATTTATAGAGGCTTCAATATGTGCAGGATTTACTTTTTCAAGGGTAATAGTAGAGTTTGTAATAGCAGCAGCACAAAGGTAAGTCCCTGCTTCAATACGGTCAGGAATAATCTCTACATCTTTAAAGGTCAAAGGTTTTTGTCCTGTTCCCTCAATAGTAATTTCTGAAGTTCCAATTCCTTCTATTTTTACCCCTGCATCTGCTAACATTTCACAAAGTTGCACAATCTCAGGCTCTTTGGCTGCGTTGACAATGGTTGTTGTTCCATGAGCTAAGGCTGCTGCCATAAGTGTGTTTTCAGTACCACCAACGGTAATTTTATCAAAGACTATTTTAGCACCTTGTAGACCATTAGGAGCTTCTGCTCTTACATACCCACCTTTTATCTCAATGGTTGCACCCATTGCTTCCATAGCTTTGAGGTGCAAATCAATAGGGCGTTGACCAATAGCACACCCACCAGGAAGACTTACCTCACACTCTCCAAAACGAGCCAAAAGTGGGCCCAAAACCAAAATAGAGGCTCTCATTTGAGAGACAATCTCATATACAGCTTTAGTGGAGTTCATAGTTCCATTGTTAATGTTGGCTACAGTATCATTATGCTCTACTGTACCACCTAAAATATCTAAAAGTTTAAGAAGTGTTCTAATGTCAACAACATTAGGTAAGTTAGTAAGTTTAACAGGTTTATCAGAGAGAATAGTCGCTGCAATAATTGGTAAAGCCGAGTTCTTGGCACCTGAAATTTTAATGGAACCTGAAAGCTTGGCTCCTCCTGTTATTTGTAAATAATCCATATTATATATCCGTTTATTTTAATGTAGTAATTCTATCTAAAATAGGTTAAGTATAATCTTGTCTATTAGTTGAAAAAGTTCATTAACAACTAACCCATTTTCTGCTAAAATCTCTCCTCAACTTAAAATTATATAAAGGACATAAATGCATTTAGAGTTAACTCCTGACGCACTTTTAACCCAACTTGGATATACAAAAACAGATAAATCTATAGAGCAAATTAAAAAGACTATTGCTAACACCAAAGGTTTTGAAAATTTCTCAAAACATATATTAGCACTTCATGACGAATTGGCACACCTTAAAGGATTTGTTGCCCTCTCTAATTCAAAAGATGTATTTAAAATTAAAGGGAGTGACAACACATCAAAAGAGATTCAAGAAGAGTTCTCAAATCTTGTTAATCACTGGGCAACAAAATATAAAATCGAAACAGAGAAAGTAGCAAATAAACCAACCTACTATATTCTTGGTCAATAAAGGTATCTATGCCACTTAGTACACTTAATGAGGAACAGCTAAGTGCTGCCACTGCACCCATGGGAAACAATCTTATTATTGCTTCTGCTGGGACAGGAAAAACCTCTACCATTGTTGGGCGTATTGCTCAACTTATTCAAAAGGGAACCGACCCTTCTAAAATTCTTCTACTTACTTTTACAAACAAAGCAGCAGGTGAAATGTTAGCTAGAGTTGGACGATATTACCCTCCACGAATAGTAAATAAGATTGAGTCTGGAACATTTCATGCTGTCTCCTACCGATGGCTTAAAGAGCTTAACAGTAACATCTCTTTAAAACAACCATCAGAATTAAAGACCCTATTTCGTTCTGTATATGAAAAACGTCAACTCAAACGCCTCAACCTTGACACAGAACCTTTTTCATCTACATATCTTTATGAGCAGTATTCTCTCTATCAAAATGCCTCTTTAGATGGCTTTGATGTTTGGTTTTTAGAAAAATACCCCGACCATCGACCTCTTATAGATATTTATATGAATATTATTGACGATTTTGAAGCCACCAAAGAGCAATATGGTTTTGTCTCTTTCAATGACCTATTACTCAAAATGAAAGCCCATTTAACAGAACATGGTAGAGAGCTAGTAGAGGTTTTGGTCGATGAGTACCAAGATACAAACACCCTACAGAGTGCATTAATTGACGCAATGAAACCACCCTCACTCTTCTGTGTAGGTGACTATGACCAAAGTATCTATGCTTTTAATGGTGCAAATATTCAAAATATTGCTACCTTTGGACAACGTTACTCTAATGCAATGGTCTTTACCTTAGATAAAAACTATAGGTCATCAGGAAGTATTTTAGCCTTAGCAAATCGTGTTATTGAGCGTAATGAGCGTATCTACCCTAAAAAATTGGTAGTAACAAGAACAGGAAAAAACCAACCTCCAAAACTACTTATGTACAACGAACTATTTGACCAATACCAAAATATTGCCAAAACCATTAAAAAAACCTATACCCCCGTCAATGACATTGCTGTTATTTTTAGAAATAACGCCTCTGCCGATGGTGTAGAAGCCACCTTGCGTGAGATGGGAATACCCTCAAAACGTAAAGGTGGAAACAGTTTTTTTGAAGCCAAAGAGGTTAAATTTCTACTCGATGTTTGCTCTTTAATTGTCAATCCAAAAGATATGATGGCGTTTATTCATATTTTTGAATATGGGAAAAATATTGGTTCAGCTGTGGCAAAAGAGATGTTTGAGTGTTTCCGACACTTTGGAGAGAGAAATCTATTTATAGGGCTTATGCACCCAAGAGTCTATACCCTACCCAAGCTTAATCCAAATAAAAATATGCAACTTGGACTCTTTGATGATGACACTGAAATAGGTTCAATTACAAGGTTTTCAAAAATCCAAATGAGTGAAAAGATACGCTCCCACCCCATTTTAAAGTACCCTAAACTTACCCCTGATGGCTTAGAGTTTTTTATTATGTTTCATGAATTTATAAGCTCTATTAGCCACATAAAGCAACCAAGAAGCCTACTTATTAAACTCATTCAATCTCCTCTATACCTATTTTTGGTAGAACTCCTAGCCAACCAAAGAGGTCGTCTAAAATCAGGAGAGATAGACCAAGATAAAAAAAATCTAGCAAAAGAGCGAATAGCAAGAAAAGCTAGACTTCTAAGCGACTTAGCAGGTCAATACAGAGAGATTCCAAGATTTGTAAATGCTATGGTCTTAGGAGGAAATGAGCTAAGTGAGGGAGATGGTGTAAACCTCTTAAGTATTCATGCTAGTAAAGGGTTAGAGTTTACCGAAGTCTATGTAGTTGACCTTATGGACGGACGTTTTCCCAATACAAAACTTATGGGAAAAGGTGGAAGCTTAGATGAAGAGAGACGACTCTTTTACGTAGCTGTAACACGTGCAAAAGAGAAGCTCTATCTCTCATTTGCTAAATATGATAGGGTTAAGAAGTTAGATTTTAAACCTTCTCCTTTTTTATATGAGGCAGGATTACTTAAATAGGTTATAATTACCATAAAAATAAAAGGATTTATAATAATGTTAAAAAGTTTCTGGTTTTGGACACTTATAGTTTTTATAGCTATGCAATTCTTATCTTTAAATGTACCTGCTAAGTTTCCAATTAAAAAAGATGAAGAGCTACAAGCCTCTCCTGAAGTAATGAGTATCTTAAAAAGGTCTTGTTACGACTGTCACTCCTCTGAAGTTAAAGCACCATGGTACTATAAGGTTGCTCCTATATCTTGGTTTACTCAACTTCATGTAAAAAATGCACGAGCCGTTGTCAATTTTTCAAAATGGAATAGCTACTCTAAAGAGAAACAGTATAAAGTCTTAGACAAATTGCCTAAATCTCTTATTATTCGTATGCCTATGCCAGTTTATCTATATATGCATAAAGAGAGTGTTCTTACAAAAGAAGAGAGAAAAACTCTTGCAAAATGGGCAAGAGAGTTAAAAGAAAAAATTAAATAGGACAAATATTATCCTATTTAAAATAAATTCTGCTATAATGCATTTATAAATTTAAACATAGAAGGAATTAACGTGCCAAAAATTAATAAATACGTAGATATTTCAGAAGTAGATAGAGAAGCAAAAAAAGACCTTATCGACAGACACTCACCATTTATTACATGTGCCGATATAGCAACTGCTGGTGAACCATTTGAAGTAACTGTAAAAATGGGTAACGAATATACTCACCCAGACGATTTTGACCACTTCATTGAGTCTATTACTCTTTTTAATGGTGAGACAAAATTAGCACAAGCAACTTACGTTCCAGGAACTCTTGGAAATATTAAAGCTCATAATACTACTACATTTACAATTATTCCAACAGGAAAAAAACTTAAATTAGTAGCTCATGGATACTGTACAAAACATGGTATTTGGGAAGGTACTCCTGTAGAAGTAGCTGTAAAGTAAAATATTACATCTAAAAATTAGGGCAAGAAATACTACCTTGTCCTAAAATCCACTCTTTTTTATTTAAATTCTTTTTCAAAAATTAATCATTATAAATTATAATTTTAAATATATTTTATTTGATAATATATAAATATTTTGATAAAATGCTTATAATCTGAGTTAAACAGAATATCATATTCTGCTTAACTCAGGTTTATACTTAAAAAAGGCTAAAAAATGAAAAAAATAGAAGCAGTCATTAAACCATTCAAACTAGAAGAGGTAAAAGATGCATTAATTGAAGCAGGAATTGAGGGAATGACCATCTCAGAAGTCAAAGGATATGGTCGCCAACAAGGACATACAGAACTCTATAGAGGGGCTGAATATGTTGTTGAGTTTATTCCAAAAGTTAAAATTGAAATAGTAGTAAGTTCTGAAGAGTTTGCTCAAACAGCCGTAGAAGTAATAAAAGAACATGCTCTAACAGGGAAAATTGGTGATGGGAAAATTTTTGTTTCAGATATTTCTAATGCTATTAGAATTCGTACTGGTGAAGAGGATGAAGAGGCACTCTAGCCTCTTATTTGCGCTCTAATGAGAGGAAAAAGATATTCATCTTAATAAATTGAATTAAGCCCAAATCCTGTAGGTTCGATTTTATCGAACAAAAAATTGAAGCCCATAAAACAATCCGTTCGATGAAAT
>JALUKJ010000285.1 GCA_027056615.1 Campylobacteraceae bacterium
GTTATTTGTTGAAAAGTTCTCTATCTTAATAAAAAATATTTAAATTAATAGAGTTTCTTTTAATAAAAAGAAACATAAGTATCTACTTTCAAATTCCTATTGTATAATTTTAAAAACCATAATAGGATTACATTGATGCACAAATTTTTATTTTTGATTCTTCTCACTTTTACTGCATGTTCCCCTCTTTTACCCCAAAAAAATAACCATTCCTATAATTCTAAAGAAAAATATCAAGCATTAAAAGAGGCAAATATTCTTAACAATAAAGGAGTTAGAGCATATAAGCAGGGTGATTATAAAAATGCTATTAAATTTTACCAAAAATCAATTGCTATAAAAGAGAAATTTTTAGGAAGAGAAGATTTAAGTACAGCAACATCCTATAATAATATTGGACTTATATATAAAAAAACAAAAGAGTATAAGAAAGCATTAGCCTATTTGACCAAAGCACTCAATATAAGAAAAAGGTCATTAGGTAATAGAGATGGTCGTACTGCTGAGAGCTATAATAACTTAGGAACTCTCTATGCAAGTATGGGTGAGACCTCAAAAGCCCTAAATTTAACTAGACAGACTATTAATATTAAAGAAGATATTATTAAAAAAGAGAAGATAGACACAGCAATATCTTACACAAATCTAGCTGTATTAGAAGAGATTCAAGGAGACACCTCTTCAGCAATACAACACTATAAAAAAGCCTTAGAGATTAATAAAAAGATTTTTGGAGAGGAGCATATTGCTACACAAAATAGTTATAAGAATATTGCACAACTCTACTTTGCAACACAACAGTATCAGAAAGCAAAAAAGTACGCTTCACATATTGTAAAAGAGGAAACACAACTAGAGGATATTAATGTTAATCAAAATGCTCAATATTAGTCCATTTTGATTAAACGTCTAACACGCTTAATCTCTTTAAGCTCTATTTCCTGTTCAATCACTTCAAGCTTATCATTAGCAAAAAATTCTCCCCAAGGAGAGATAATTGCAGAAGAACTTGCCATATCTTCATCTGCAGAGTTAGAAACCACTACAAAAGATTGATTCATAATAGCTAATGCACGAGAGAGTACTTCTAAATGAGCTTTACGACTTAGCCCCCATCTAGCAGGTATTAATATTATATCTACACCCTCTAGCTGTTTCCAAAGCTCTTTAAAACGTAATTCAAAACAGATTAAAAGAGCATATTTCACCCCCTCTATCTCAAAAGGTACAATAGATGATTTCTCTCCTGCTGTGAAATATTTCTCTTCATTACCTAACTTAAAGAGTTTATATTTCGCTTGTCTATGTATAACTTTATGTTTATATATAACAATAGCCTCATTAAAAAAATTACTACCTATCTTTCGAGTCATTGTTAAAACTAAAATCTTATTATCTACTATCTTTAAGAGGTTGTCTAAAGCAAATTGGTAGAACTTCTCTACCTCTTCAAAATGTTCATAATCAAAATTAGTTAAATAGAGTTCAGGAGCGACAATAAGCTCTGATTTACTATTTTTAATATAGTCAATTAGATAATTAAGATTCTTCTGATAAGTAGAAAGTGTTTTGGGTTGTAGTGTGGCAACTAAAAAGTTGCCATTTTTTGGAGAAGTATATTTTTTCATTAAGCTTAAAAGTCATCAAAATCTAAACTACCTTTAGAGTAGTTAGCTACATTTCCTTCAAAAAAGTTAGTCTTTTGGTCATTAAATTTTGAAAAATTATCAACCCACTTAATAGGGTGTTCTACATTATAAAGCTTCTCCATTCCTACAGCATTAAGTCTTTCATCTGCTAAAAACTGAATATACTGCTCAATAATACCATCTGTTAATCCTAAAATTTGTCCTTGAGTAATATATTTTCCCCAATTTACCTCTAACTCAACAGCTTCTCTAAACATAGCATAAATTTCATCATTAAACTCTTTCGTAAAAAACTCAGGGTTTTCACGTTTAACAGTACGAATCATATTTTGAAATAGAACTAAGTGAGTTACTTCATCTCTCTGAATAAAACGAATCATCTGTGCAGAACCTAGCATCTTTCCTGCTCTTGCCAAAGTATAAAGATAGGTAAAACCAGAATAGAAATAGATTCCCTCTAAAATCTGATTGGCAAACATTGCTTTTACAATATTAATATCTGATGGGTTTTCACTTAACTGTTCATATACACGTGCAATAGCATCATTTTTTGTTTTAAGCATCATATCATTTCGCCACAACTGATAAATTTCATCAGAGTTTTGAGAAATACTATCAACCATAACAGCATAAGATTGAGAGTGAAGAGCCTCCTCAAAAGCTTGTCTTACTAAAATTAAGTTTATCTCAGGAGAGGTAATAAAAGGGTTGACATTGTCAATTAAGTTATTTGTCTGTAAAGAGTCCATAAAAATAAGTTGTGCAAGTACTTTATCGTAAGCTCTCTTTTCGGCATCGGTCAATCTTTTATAGTCTCCAACATCTTGAGTCATATCAACCTCTTTAGGAAACCATGTATTATTTAACATTACTTCCCAAAGGTTATAAGCCCATTGGTATTTTATGTCATTAAGCTCAAAAATCCCTGTAGGGTCTCCTCCAAAAATCTTACGTTCTGAAGTCTTCTCTTGCGATTGGGGATTATATATCTTTTTTCTATTCATTCGTAAACATTCCTTTATTTAAAGTACTGATTTCATCTTTTCACAATCTTCTTTAGTACTCGGTCTATTTGCTTCTAATACTTTTTTAATTACAAAAAGAGGTATCTTCATAATATGCTCTTCAACAGCATTTTTGTCTAAATCTACACCTAAAGCTTTACACTCATTGACCGTTTTAGTAACAGCTACTTTTACCTTCTGCTCTTTTTCTAAAGAGGTCTCATCGGCAAAAAGTTGACAGTTACGCTTTGGAATCTTTGCTGTAATGGTCACAATTTTATTGATATCTGTTGGTGAAAATCTTCCTACAAATTTCTCTGTTCGCTCTTTATTAAGTTCAATACCATGTTCTTGACAATCATTAATAGTTTTATTAACAACTTGTTCATATCTTTTCTCTTGTTCGGTAAGCTCTTTTTTAGGTTTAATAACCTCTTTTTTAGCTCTACTCTGCTCTTGCTTTGGTTCAGAGATAGAATCTGGTTTACTAGCTAAACATCCTAGAAAAAGAAACCCACTTGCTCCAATAATTAATATTTTTTTTATATAGTTCATTATTTTAACTCCTTAAATAATTTTGAATGAGATTATATCATATTTATTTATTTACAATCTCCAATTTGGTTTTTCTACAATGCCTTTAATATCTATGAGTATAGGTTCTCCATTAGATATTTTTTTATAGTCATCTTCTTTTAGCTCTTTAAACTCTTTGTGTGCTACTGCAACAACAATTGCATCATATTTTTTATCATTTTGAAATGGATTATCTATAATACCATGATTATAATCTACTACCTCCTCTGGATTAACCCATGGGTCATAAACATCTACATTACAACCATAGGTTTTTAACTCTTCAATAATATCTACAACTTTAGTATTTCTCATATCTGGACAATCCTCTTTAAAGGTAACCCCAAGAACCAATACATTAGAGTCTTTTATCTTTTTATCGTTGGCAATCATTGTTTTAATTGTCGTTTCTGTAATATATTTTCCCATACCATTATTGATTTGACGAGCACCTAAGATAAGATTTGGGGTATAGCCTAATGTCTCTGCTTTATAAGTTAAATAGTATGGGTCAACACCAATACAATGCCCACCCACAAGACCTGGAGTTAGTTTAATAAAATTCCACTTAGTTCCAGCAGCCTCAATAACTTCATTAGTATCAATATTCATAGTATCAAAAATAAGAGCAAGTTCATTGATTAGAGCAATATTTACATCTCTTTGCGTATTTTCTATAACTTTAGAGGCTTCAGCAACTTTAATACTTGATGCTAAATGTGTTCCAGCCGTTATAATACTCTTATATAAATTGTCAATCTTAATAGCACTCTGTGGAGTTGAACCAGAGGTTACTTTTAATATTTTTTTAACAGTATGTTTTTTATCTCCAGGGTTAATTCTTTCAGGAGAGTAACCAGCATAGAAGTCTTGATTAAATTTTAAACCTGAAATCTCTTCAAGAATTGGTACACAAACCTCTTCTGTTACACCAGGATAAACTGTTGATTCATAAATTACAATATCATCTTTTTTAAGAACTTTACCTATTGTTTCAGAAGATTTGATTAACGGAGTAAGGTCGGGAAGATTGGTACTATCAATTGGAGTAGGAACAGTAATTATATATATATTTGCCGTTTCAATATCTTTAATATCAGAAGAGTAAGTAATATTATCTTTTATGTCATTTAATTGTTCTTCAGTAAGTTCTAATGTTCTATCAAAACCACTATTTAGCTCTTTAATTCTAGCTTTATTAATATCAAAACCGACTACACTATATTTTTCTGCAAATGCGTGAGCCAATGGTAGACCAACATATCCTAAACCAACAATACATATTTTATCAATCATATTTTTACCTATTCTCATAATACTTTGAAAGTATTTTACCAAAATTTAACATAAATTATCTTGCTAAGTCTATAATCCTATCAGCTCTTGCTATGCTACTAGCTCTATGGGCAATAGTAATAACTGTTTTATCTTTTATATAACTATCAAGTGCATCTAAAAGCTTCGTCTCTGTTTGTGTATCTAAAGAGGAGGTAGACTCATCAAAAATAATTACTTTAGGATTATCTAACAAGACCCTAGCAATAGAGAGTCGTTGACGTTGTCCTCCTGATAGTTTTGTTCCATTTTTACCAACTACTGTATCTAGCCCTTTACTAAGCCCCTTTACAAAATCATCAAGTTGAGCTATTTTTAAAGCCTCATAAATCTCTTTATCTTGGTACTCTTTACCTAATGTCAAATTAAATTTTAAAGTGTTATTGAACATTAATGGAGCTTGTAGAACAAAACCAACATTCTCTCGAATAGTCTCATAACCTATCTCTTTTACTTCATATCCATTATAAAACATCTCACCCTTTGAAATGGGGTATAGTCCAATCAATATTTGAGCTAAAGTACTCTTACCACTTCCTGTCTCTCCTACTATGGCAACCTTCTCTCCTGCATCAATAAAGAGACTTATATTGCTCAATACTTCAACCTCTCCATCATAAGAAAAAGAGACATTTTTAAGCTCAATAGAGGAAGTAATAGTATCTTTAAATGGGTTAACCTTAGGTGGATACTTTGGTTCAACATCTAATGCTAAAATCTCATTGAGTCTAGCAACTGAACTTTTAGCATTAAAATACAAGTGAACAAAGCTCATTAACTTATCAACAGGTCTCATAATAATCCATGCATATCCAAAAATTGCCAACATCTTCCCAAGACTAAGAACTCCTATTAGAACCATAAAAATTCCAACAGCTCTAAAAATATCATGAGAGTAGGTAATAAACATACGAGAAATCTCTAGTGCCATCTCACTTTTTAAAGAGAAATTATATCCCTTATCTCGTATCTCACTTGCTTTTTTATCTATCTCTTGAACAAAAAACTTCTCACGATTTTGTACACGAATCTGATTATAAAGCTCCAAACTCTCTGTCAAAAAGTTCTGAAAAACCTCAATCGCTTTGTTCTCTTTTCTCTTTATTTTCGCAACTGCTTTAAAAATATGCATATAAAATGATAAAGCAAGAGGGTTAAGTAAAAGTATTAGCAATGCTAACTGCCAATTTAACGTTAAAATAACTATAGATATTCCCACCAATGTCAAAAACTCTACAACAATTGCCCCAACAGCCGATGTAACAAACTTGTCAACAGTCTCTACATCGGTTATTAATTTAGCAGAGACAGCTCCTGAACCTAAAATATCATACTCTTTCATGGAGACAATTTGTAAGTGATTGAGTAGACGTTTACGAATATTGTAGATTACCTCTTTTGAGATTTTCGTATATAGTCTAATATGTAAAAGATTAAGTAACATACTAACTGCTTTAGCAACTAAAGTGACAATTAAAACTATTAAAATATAATATGCCGTTGACTCTACTGTAAAGAAGTGGTCAATTATCTCAGTAACCTTTCCTGTCTTTCCTAAAATAATTTCATCTATCAATATAGGAATAAGTAGTGGAACAGGTAAAAGAATTAATGTCGATATGATTGCTACAATATTTGCAATAATCAAAACGCGTTTATGTTTATATATCTCTTTAAAAATTGATTTTATGGTTATCATAAAAGAAATATAGCAGAATTCTCTTTAACTTACTTCTAATAAACAAACAAACTGTTAACAATAATTTTGATATAATCAGATAAAAATTGAAAAGAGAGACTCAAAATGATTAAAATATTAAGTAGTATTTTACTTGCACTACTATTGACAGCTTGTGGTTCAGAAGATAAGAGTGAGGGAAAAACCTTTAATACAGAGAAACATGCCGAAAAAACAATGCCAAAAGAGATTGATAAAGTTGCAAAAAAAGTAACTACTTCTCCTGTTGAAACCAAACAAGAGAAGCCTACTATAGAAAAAGAGTCAACAGAAAAATCTACTAAAGCTACTCCAGAGAAGTTAGTAAAAAATCTTTTTAAACTTACTACTCTTGATGGTAAAATATTACATGTTGATGAAGCTAAAGATGGGATTATTTTTCAAGAACATAAAGGTAAAGTTGTCTTTTTACTATTTTTTGGATACCGTTGTCCACCTTGTTTAGGAGAGATTCCTATACTTAAAGCATTAACAGCCGAAAAACATAAAGATTTAGCAATTATTGCTATGGAGGTACAACGTCTACCTAGTGACCAACTTAAACTATTTCAAAAAGATAAAGAGATTAACTACACCCTACTATCTGGAGAAGAGGCTTCAAATTCACAATTTATCTCATATATAGGTCAAAGAGCTCAATGGGGTGGTTCAATTCCATTCTTAGTAGCAATTAATCCACATGGTGAAGTTAAAGTTGTTCATGTTGGTGGTATGGGGTCAAATCAGTTTAAAACTATTTATGAAAAATTAGCTCAAGATAAGTAGAATGCAATTACCATTGACTCGTTCCAAAGCTCCAGCTTTGGAACGTATAGAGGAGTTACAAAATTAACCTTCTAACCTGAGTTCGACGGAATATCATATCCACAATTTTATGAGTTTTTTCATAGGCAACGACAGATTTTTGCAGGACTAACTGGTTAATTCAAAAAAATCTGTCTAAGCATATGGGAAACCTCATAAAACCCATAGGGAAGCCTAAAAATAGGCAATCTTTCCTAAATAAAATTCTTGAATTAGCTACGGCTAGTCCTACGAATTTGATTTTGAAAATCTTACCTATTTTTAGGCTTTTGTGGATATGATATTCCGTCGAACTCAGGTTTAAAGAGATTTAGTAGCTATTGTTATAAAAAATAGTCTATTAAGAGAGTTCAGAAACAGATTTATTTAAAATTTTAGGTAAAACCATTTTTGCTAATGCTACATTTCCATCATTTTTAAAAATAGCAAAAACATGAAGATGAACAGATGACTCTTCTCCTGAACAAGCCATTAATATTTTAGAATTTTCTGTTGTAATTTCCATAACCTTAGTATTTCCTAATGAAAGCTTTTTAGAAAGAGCATGTGAACTTCTAAAAACATCATTAAATATAACCGATGTCTCTTCTAAATTTATATTATCATTTGCTTTGTCAAAAAGAAGAAGCTCTCCTGTATATTGACTAATACCAATACCAAGATAGCCATTAATCTGTTTAATATCATCAAATATAGATTCATTTATCATTTTACAACCTTTATTTATTTATTATAATCCTAAAGATAGTTTACTCTTTTAAAATTATTAAAAAAGTATAACATAATAAAACTTTATTATAAATATAATGTTTCTTAATATTCTTTTAATCTAATTTAGATTATTATTTGTGATATATAATTTATTGTAAAAGGTTATTTTATGTTAGAAGAAGAGAGAAAACTTAGTTCTGTTGACATTATTGTATCTCAAACTGATTTAGATGGTTTTATTATCTATGCTAATCCTATTTTTTATAAGATTGCAGGGTACTCTTCTGCTAAACTAATTGGTGAAAACCATAATATTATACGACATCCAGATATGCCAAAAGCCATTTTTAAAATCTTATGGGAAAGATTAAAAAATAAAGAAGATATCTACTGTTTTATTAAAAATAAGGCAACAGAAAATAAATTCTATTGGGTCTTTGCTTATATTCGTCCCTCTTTTAATAAAGATGGAACAGCAAGAAACTATGTCTCAACACGTCGTGCTATTTCATATAAAGCTAGAGATATTATTGAACCTCTCTATAAAGATATGTTAACTCTTGAAAGGAGTAAAGGAGTAGATTCTTCAGAAGAACTTTTTAAAAACTTTATAGAACAAAATCGCTACAAAAATCAATCAGACAATGATATAATGCACAATATTCAGTATTGAAAGGTAAGAGATGAACATTGAAAAAATAATTAAAGATATTCAAGAGATTAATGGATATACTGGTTTGGCAGTATTAAATAAAGATGGAGAGATTATCTATATTGATGAAAATGAAAAGGTTGATTTAGCTTTTGCTTCTAGTCTGTTTAATGATACATTTAGAGCCTTAAATGAAGCCTCTTTAGATGTTGGATTTTCAGATTTAAT
>JALUKJ010000286.1 GCA_027056615.1 Campylobacteraceae bacterium
TAAAAAGAGGAGAGAACCCACCAAGCTCTAAAGCCATAAATATACTTGTAAAAAAAGCCCAAGAACAGTTAGCTGATTATGAACAAGATGAGCTTGTAACAACATTTACCAATAAAGGGTTAAAACTCCAAAAGGTAGTTATTGTATTTTATGGGTGGGAGATGGTTTATTGTCAGAAGTCAACTTTAGGAGAGAAGATTGAAAAATAAAATAGAAGCAATTAAAAAAGAGATAGCAAAAGCTGTTGTAGGTCAAGAGGAGATGGTTAATGGTCTGTTGATAGGACTCTTTAGTGAGGGGCATATTTTGGTAGAGGGAGTTCCTGGGTTAGCAAAGACTACAACAGTTAAAGCTCTCTCTTCTGCTCTAAATTTAGAGTTTAAAAGGGTACAGTTTACTCCTGACTTGTTACCATCTGACATTATAGGGGCAGAGATATATGACCCAAAAAACAGCTCTTTTAAAATCAAAAAAGGTCCTATCTTTACACAGTTACTACTAGCAGATGAGATAAACCGAAGCCCATCAAAGGTACAATCGGCTCTACTTGAAGCAATGCAGGAGCGACAGGTAACTATTGGGTCTGAAAGTTTTGATTTGCCTCGCCCTTTTATGGTTATGGCAACACAAAACCCACTGGAGCAAGAGGGTGTCTACCGACTTCCAGAAGCTCAACTTGACCGTTTTATGATGAAATTACATATAGAACATAACTCCGAAGAGGAGGAGTTGGAGATTATGCGTAGGATTGCAAACAAAAGCTCTCAAGTTATAGCCTCTATTGTAACGGTTAAAGAGTTAGAGACTATTAGCCAAGAGATAAATACTCTACATATTGATGCAGAGGTAGAGAAGTTTATAGTAGCTATTATTCGTGCTACAAGAGATACAAATAAAAGTATTCGATATGGTGCTTCACCTCGTGCTTCTATTGACCTATATAAAGCTTCTAAAGCACACGCTTATCTGTTAGGTAAAGATTTTGTATCACCTGTAGATGTGGTAAAGATGGCTTATCCAGTTTTACGTCATAGGGTAGGACTCTCTTATGAAGCGAGAGCCAAAGGGGTAAAGGTAGATGAAGTTTTAAAAGAGATTATTGGTGGGGTGGAGATACCTTAGGGTAGCCTAAATAATTATAGCATGACAACTTGGACAAGCCACTATTTCTGGATGAGCTTGGGAGATACAAGAGGAACTACCTTTGAAACATGCAAGAGTAGGTTTCTCTTTTGAGGCACATCCTAAAAAAAGTGTACTAAGTAGCATAGTAGTCGTGAGCGTAAAAATTTTAGTTTTCATTGGGTTCCTTAAGAAAATAATACTAAAAGTATAGACTTTTTTGGTTAACAGAAAAAGTATGAGATGGTTTACATATGGTTAATTTAAATTTAGTAAGGGGGGGTAATAAAATGAAAGATAGTATTGAAACAATTATTCTAAAAGCTAAAGAGGATGTTTATAGACTTCTTCAAGGTAGTAACTTTTCTAAATTCTTAGGTCAGGGTTATGATTTCTCTGAACTTAGAACCTATGATAGTTCAGATGATATAAGGCATATATCTTGGATAAACTCTGCAAAATTTGGTGAACCCTATGTTAAAAAGATGTATGAAGAGAGAGAGCTTAATGTTGTGGTTGCTATGCTGATAGATGGTCGAATGGTTATTTCTAAGAAGCAAGAGGTTATGGCTCAAATTTTAGCACTTTTGTCCTACTCTGCACTCTATGCTAATGATATATTGCAGAGTTGTTTTTTTATAGGAGATAGTTTTAAACAGAGAGAACCAAGCAAACAGATTGAAGAGGTTGAAGCTACACTAAAACAACTTTTAAAAATTGAGCCTTTAGGATTGGCTTTAGATTATGGTCAAATTGGGCAAAGACTTTTAGAGAAAATAGAGGAGAAGAGTCTACTCTTTTTAGTAGGAGATTTTTTAGAAGAGATTGACCTCTCTATTTTGGCTCAAAAACATGAAGTCTCTGTTTTAATAGTACGTGACTCGTGGGAGGAGACTCCTACACAAAAGCCTGAAGTTCAACTTATAAATCCAATTACAAACAAATTACTTTCACAAACACTGTCATCATCAGCCATTAAGCACTATAAAAAGAAGTTAGAGGAGCATGACCAAAAGCTATATGCTCATTTTAATGAACATAAGATTCGATATGTAAAAATATTATCTAGTGAGGAGATTGTTCAAAAGTTAGAGAGTTTATTTTACAATTAAAAGAGAGTTAATTGGTTTTGAAAAGTAGTACTGTTTTAAAGTTTTAGAAGAAATATCCCAACACCATAAGTTCTCTAGTGTTAAATGGCAACCTCCAATATAACGGTCGAGGGGCATAATGTCAAACCAAAACCTTTTACCATCAACAAGCTCTCTACCTAAAGAAGTGATTGTGAGTTTATTATTTATGTCTCTTTTTATAATATTATAGTTCTCAAAATTGTTTAAAATTTTCCAAAAAATAACATTTCCCATAAATTTTCGTTCTTCAAAACTTTGAGCTTTTTCAAAAATATCTTTGGCTTCATCTATACCATTAGATATAACGAGTAGGGCTTGATACTCTGTACGAGAGAGACCAGCTTTAGTGTTCGGAAACTCCTCTAACATTCTAAAGATAGCAGATTTTAAAAAAGGTAATATTGAAGTTTGCTTTTTTAGAAGTTTAAACCATGATTTTGGAGTAGCTTCTCTAAAGGCTAACCATGACTCTTGGGCAATTTTAAAATGTTCTGGGGTAACCTCTCTCTCATAGTGTAATATCTTTTTTATCTGTTGAGATGTTGATTCACCTAAGTAGTTATTGCTACAGATGAGTGTGAGTTGTATATCTTTTAAGTTTTTAGATGCAAACCAATCAAGTAGTTGTAAGAGTTGCAGTTGGTCATAAAGGTCATGTTCAAACCAAAGTACTATTTTGTTATATTTTTTATATGTTTTAAGTCGATTGTTTCGTTCTCTAAATCTTTCATAAATCTCACTAAACTCACCAACTCTATATTCTGAAATAAACTTTGCACGAATAAGTGAAAGCTCCTCTAAAGTGAGTCCAGCAGGAACACTCCCCTCATGTAGGAAGTCTAGCCAAGGAAGAAAATCTCCTTCAATATCAGCCTTTTTCATAATATTAATACATGCATCACCATTAATAATATTTAATATTCTCTTCATAAGATTATTATACTTAAAAGAGTTTAATATATAGGTATTATTAAATATTTTTAAATATTAAATATAATTTAGATACAAAATTAGTTTATGCTATAATACACAAAAACCAAAAGCAAAAAGATGAAAAGACTACCCATAGGCATAAGCGACTTTAGAAGAGTAATAATAGACAATAACTATTTTGTAGATAAATCATTAATAATCCAAGAACTAATAAACTCAAATGCACAGATAACACTCTTGCCAAGACCAAGACGGTTTGGCAAAACACTTAACCTCTCTATGCTTAAATACTTTTTTGAAAACCAAAAAGAGAGTGAAGAGCTTTTTAAAGAGTTAAAAATTTATAAAACTAAGGAGTTTAGAGAACATCTAAACCAATACCCTGTAATATTTTTGAGTTTTAAAGATATAAAAAGCAATAATTTTAAAGATTCACTCAATAAAATAAGTAGCTTAATTAGAGAGGAGTTTGGACGACACAAAGAGGCTATTTTAACTATTATAGAAAGTGTTAATGATGAAGATAGATATAACTACTATGATATAGTTCAAAGAAGAGCAACTCAAGATATTTATGAAAAGAGCTTAGAACTCCTCTCTACTCTACTTTTTCAAGCGTATAACCAACAAGTGATAATCTTAATAGATGAGTATGATACTCCAATTCACGCTTCATATTTGCATGGATATTATAATGAATTTATAGAGTTTATTAGAAATCTACTTAGTGGAGCATTTAAAGATAATGAGTTTCTATATAGAGGAGTTATTACAGGAATTTTAAGAGTTAGTAGAGAGTCTATTTTTAGTGGTCTTAACAATATTGCTACCCACTCAATTGTTGATTATGAGTATAGTAATAAGTTTGGATTTACTATTGATGAGACTAAACAGATATTAGCTGATTTTGGATTGAGGGATAAGTATGATGAAGTGTGTGATTCTTATAATGGCTATAAGATAGGAGAAGAGACTATTTTTAACCCTTGGTCAATTATAAACTTTGTTGCCGATAAAAAACATCGACTCTTGCCATATTGGGCAAATACATCATCAAATGAGCTACTAAAACACCTAATAACCATCTCCTCTTTAAACTTTAAAAAGAGTCTGGAGCAGTGGCTAAATGGAGAGAGCATAAAAACAGAGATAGATAGCAACATTGTCTTTAGTGAGATAGAGAAAAACGATAAAAATATCTACTCTCTGCTCTTCTTTAGTGGCTACTTAAAGTGTGTAAATAAGGAGTTAATAGAGAAGAGATACTATTGTGATTTAGCCATTCCAAATCAAGAGGTTAAATATATCTTTAAAAATATAATATCAAGTTGGTTAAATGAGAGTTTTAGAGATGATAGATTACATACACTCTTAAAAGCTTTAATTGGTGGTGATATAGAGCTTTTTGAAGAGCTGTTTAGTGAGTTTGTTTTAGAGACTCTATCATTTTATGATGTTAACAAAAAAAATGAAGAGGCAGTTTACCATGCTTTTTTGCTTGGAATTTTAATAAGTCTTAATGATTATGAGGTAATTTCAAATAGAGAATCAGGAGTTGGAAGAGTTGATATTATTTTACTTCATAAAGAAGAGAAACAAAAACTAGCTATTATTATGGAGCTAAAGAGGATTAATAAATTTAGAGAGAAAACAAAAGAGACAGCTCTTGAAAATGCTCTAAAACAGATAGAAGAGAAACAGTATGAGGTTGAGGTTAAAAAGAGAGGCTATAACAATATTTTAAAGATGGGTGTTGTATTTGATGGTAAGAGGGTTTGGGTTAAAAGATGAAAAAAAATATAATTAAACTCTCACAGCTTGAAAACTTTTTAATGAAAGCAGCTGATATTTTAAGAGGAAAGATGGACGCTTCTGAATATAAGGAGTTTATCTTTGGAATGCTGTTTTTAAAAAGAATGTCAGATGTTTTTGACCAGACAAAAGAGCATTTAGCTAAAAATGAATATGGGCATTTAGACAAAGAGTTACTACAAGAGATATTGGAGGACAAAGATACTTATGGAGATACTTTCTTTGTGCCACCAAGAGCAAGATGGAATGAGGGGTTTATTGATGAGAATGGAGAAGTTCAACCACCCATAAAACATTTACAAACCAATATTGGACAGATGCTAAACAAAGCATTAGATGCTATTGAAGAAGCCAATGCAGAAACTTTAGCAGGTGTTTTTAAAGGTCGTATTAACTTTAACAAAGAGGTTGATGGTAAGCAGATTGTCAAAAACAGAGACCTTAAAGATATGATTGACCATTTTAATGAATTTCCTGCCTTAATAAATGAAAACTTTGAATTTCCTGACCTTTTAGGTGCAGCTTATGAGTACTTGCTAAAACATTTTGCAGATGAAAGTGGAAAAAAAGGTGGACAATTTTATACGCCAAGCACCGTTGTTAGGCTTTTGGTTCAACTGCTTCAACCAAAAGAGGGAATGTCCATCTATGACCCAACGGCAGGTTCAGGTGGTATGCTTATTCAGTCGCATAACTATATTACCGAGCAGGGAGGAGATGCTAACGATTTAGAACTCTTCGGGCAAGAGCTTGACCCTACTGTTGTTGCTATTTGTAAGATGAATATTATTTTGCATAATATCAATAAATACACTATTGAGTATGGCGATACCCTTGCAGAGCCATTAAATGAAAAACATGGGCAACTTATTGATTTTGACAGAGTTATTGCCAATCCACCATTTTCACAAAATTATAATAGAGCAGAGATGAAGTATCCTTCTCGTTTTCCTTATGGTTTTACACCTGAAACAGGTAAAAAAGCAGACTTAATGTTTGTGCAACACATGCTTTCGAGTTGTAAGAAAAAAGGGCGAGTTGTTGTTGTAATGCCTCATGGTGTTCTGTTTAGAGGTGGGCAAGAGAAAGATATTAGAGAAGGAATGCTAAAAGCTGATATTATAGAAGGCATTATTGGTTTACCCCCACAACTCTTTTATGGTACGGGTATTCCTGCTTGTGTTCTTGTTCTCAATAAAAATAAGGCTGAGGAGCTAAAAGACAAAGTGTTTATTGTTAATGCAGATAAAGAGTATGCAGAGGGCAAAAAGCAAAACAGTTTAAGACCTGAAGATGTAGAGAAGATAGATTTTGTCTTTTCCAATAAAATCGAAGAGGAGAAGTATTCTAAACTGGTTGATGTCTCTACCATTGCTGAAAATGACTACACTTTAAATATAAGACGATATGTTGATAACACTCCTGAGCCAGAACTTGAAGATGTTAAGGCTCATTTGGTTGGTGGTATTCCTATTAGTGAAATTGAACAAGTACAAAATACAATTTGTCAAAAGTTTAGTTATGACGATAATAAGTTATTTAAAGATAAAGATGAAAGATATAAATATTTTACAATATTAGAAAAATCTGAAATTAAAGAAGATATTGATAATGATAAAAATGTAGTAGAAACATTAAATAATTTAGAGTCACATCTTGCCAACTGGTGGCAATTGGCAAAAGAGGATTTTTCAAAATTAGCACCCCAAAAAGTAGAAGATAATAGTAGTGTGCATGAACCTATGAGTAGCTATATTGCTCTTAAAGGTGACAAAATCCCCAAAGTTAGAAAAAGACTTTTAGAGACTATTAAAGAGAAGTTTGTACCTGTAGGGGTTTTAGATAAGTTTCAAGTAGCAGGTGTTTTTGTAAATTGGTGGGACAACATTAAGTACGACCTAAAGATTATTATGCAAAATGGTTGGGATGCAGGGTTAATTCCTGATGAGTATTTAATCGAAACATATTTTACATCAGAGCAAAGCAACATAGAAAATTTAGAAATCAAACAAGCAGAGAAAGAGGCTCTTTTTGAGGAGACAATCGAGAGTACCCTTGAACTTTTGGAGCTTGTTGCTGAAGAGGGTGAAGATGGAACAGAGAAGAAGATAACCAATGCAGATGTAAAATCTGCTCTAAAAGAGAGACTCAAAGAAGAGCTTAAAGCTAAAGAACTTTTAGCTTTTGAGGAAGCAGATAAGAGCATTAAAGAGTTAGAAAAATCTATTAAAGCGTTAAAAGCAACCATAAAAGAGGAACAAGCTAAATTGGCTCTGAAACTGATTATTAAACGCTATGGAACAGAAGCTCAAAAGGCAGAGGGTAAAAAACTATTAGACGATACCAATGCAGAGCTTGAAAAGTTAGATAAAAATATTGAAGCGTTAATCTCCTCTTTTAAATCTGATTTAGCTGATGTTTCTGACTATAACAAAATAAAAAAGTCGCTTATTTCTCTTGAAAAAAAGCTAAAAAAAGAGAAGGATAAGCCTGAAAAACTACAAGCTGTTTTAGAAGCTAAAAAGCAGTTTAAGGAGATAAGCAAACCTTATAATAAAGCACTTAAAAACAAAACTATTATACAAGCAAAATTAAAAAGTTTAGATAACATCTTAAAAGAGATAGGTGGAGTAATTAGCACACAAGAGGCTCAAACGCTTATTCTCAAAAAGCATTTTGATATTATCAATAACCAACTGCAACGATATCTCAATGCTGAAAAAAGAGCTTTGATTTCTGCTTATGAAAACCTTTGGGACAAATATGCTCTATCTGCTCAAACTATTGAAGAGAAACGAACTGAGACCATGGCTGAACTCAATGCGTTTTTAACTGCTTTGAACTATTTGGATTAGATTATGGAAGAGAATAAAATGCGAATACCTGAGGGGTGGGGAAAGATTGAACTTGGTAAATTAATTATTGAAAGACCCAAATCTAAATTAAAAGTATCAGATGCTACTGGTTTTGGAAATTATCCTTTTTTTACAAGTGGAGAAGCAATTCTTTTACATCATAAAAAACAACTTGATGGAGAAAATATCTTCCTTGCGACTGGTGGGGTAGCAAATGTAAAATATTATGATGGTGAGGTTTCTTATTCTACAGATACTTATGCCGTCACTTCTGATACGGCAAATTTACAGTATTTATATTATTTTATACTTGATAAACTTTATTATATAGATAGTAACTATTTTCTTGGAAGTGGATTAAAACATTTACAAAAAAAGGATTTTAAATCTCATTTATTAGTAATTCCCAAATCCCTAACCGAACAAAAAAAGATAGCCGAAATACTAAGCACTGTAGATAAAGCCATAGAGCAAACCGAGCAGTTAATAGCCAAATACCAACGCATAAAAACGGGTTTAATGCAAGACCTGCTTACTAAAGGCATTGATGAAAATGGTAATATTCGTTCTGAAGAGACTCATGAGTTTAAAGATAGTCCATTGGGTAGGATTCCTTTGGAGTGGGAGGTTGTTGAGTTAGGTAAAGGAATTAAGAAAATTGATGCTGGAAAGAGTTTACAATGTCCCAATAAACCTGCTGGTCATAATCAATGGGGAATAATAAAAGTCAGTGCCATTAACAATAAAGGATTTAAAGAAGTAGAAAATAAAGTTCTTATGAATGAAATATTAGTCAATAAAGAGTATAGGATTAATCACAATGACTTTTTGATTTCGAGAGCGAATACACAAAACTTAGTAGGAGATGTTTGCATTGTAAATAGACCATCAAAAAATCTTCTCCTTTCGGATAAATCATTGAGATTAAAGTTAAAATCAAAAATATTTAATAAAGAGTTTATTTTTTATTCATTATTGAAACCTTCTTCAAGAATACAGATAGAAACAAATGCTACAGGAAGCAGTGCCTCAATGAAAAATATTAGTCAAGAATCTATTTTTAAATTATTGATAGCAATACCATATGATATCTTTGAACAAGAAACTATTGTTCATAAGATAGAAAGTAATATAAAAGTTGTTAATTCATTAAATATAGAATTCAAAAAACTTCAACGCATAAAAACAGCCTTAATGCAAGACCTACTATCAGGTCAAAAGCGAGTAACTCATCTACTAAAAGAGGAAGCCCTATGATTTTAAACAACGACAACAGATACAGAGGAAACTTAGGTAAGAGTTTAAAATTAGATGAATACTCAAAAGTAGAAAAGCCTTTACTAGAACAGCTTATTGGTTTAGGTTGGAATAAAGATGAAAATGAAGTGATAGAACTTCAAATGCAACAAACCCCAAACCAAAGCTTTCGCTCCTCTTTTTCAGAAGTTGTACTCTTACCCAAACTAAAAGCTTCACTCAAAAAAATAAACCCTTTTTTAACCAATGCTCAAATAGATGAGGTAGCTCGTAAAATGACCACATTTAGTAAAAATAGCTTGTTAGAAAACAATCAACAAGTCTTAAATCTACTTTTAGAGAACAGCACCGTTTCAAAAAATGAAGAGACAGGAGAGTTAAGCCCTACGGTTCGTTTTATTGACTTTGAAAATGTTGAAAATAATATTTTTACAGCCATATCACAGTTTAAAGTTAAAATAGTTGGAACAGACCACCACATCATTCCTGATGTTGTACTCTTTATCAATGGCTTACCTGTTGTGGTCATAGAAGCCAAATCACCCAAAGTAAAAGAGCCTATTCCTGAAGCCATTGACCAACTATTGCGTTATTCGGAGCAAAGAGGAAACAGAGCAGAGGGAAGCAAAGAGCTATTTTATTATAATCAGTTTGTTATCACCACTTGCCGAACAGAGGCAAAATTTGGAACAATCTCGACCCATACCCCCAAATATTTTTATCGTTGGACAGACCCTTACCCCAAAACTCTAAACGACTTAGAACACGGTTCATCTTCGCCAAATGACCAACAACGATTGGTTGCAGGTATGTTAGATAGAAGAAATCTACTTGATATTATTCGTGTTTTTACCATTTTTACCATTGATGATAAAGGCAAAAAAATAAAGATAGTCGGCAGATACCAACAGTTTAGAGCCGTAAAGTTGGCTACTAAAAGAATGATTGAAGGCAAAAATCCTTTGGAGCGTGGTGGTATTATTTGGCATACACAAGGCTCGGGAAAATCACTTACTATGATGTTTATGGTTAGAGAGATGAAGCTTAAACCATCGTTGATGTCTTGGAAAATTATTTTTATTACTGACCGAACTCAACTAGAAGAGCAACTAGCCCAAACAGCTCAAAGCGTTGGTTTTAGTATAAAACCTGCAAACTTTATTAACCCAAAACCTACACCAAATGGAAAAAGTTTAAAGGAGTTATTGGCAAATGATAATTCCGATTTGGTAATGGCAATGATACATAAGTTTCAAGAAAACGGAGACTTAACAGGCTTAGAGCTTTTTCCTGAACTAAATAGAAGCCCAAATGTGCTGATAATGACCGATGAAGCACACCGTTCTCAATACTCAATCTTGGCTGCCAATTTAAACAGAGCAATGCCAAATGCTACCTCTATAGGATTTACAGGAACACCAACAGACAAAACAGAAAAGAAGTACAAAGACTACATTGACAAATACACAATGCGTCAAGCTATTGATGATGGGGTAACTTTGGAGATAGTTTATGAGGGATTTACACACAATGCAGAGATTCCTGACAAAGAGGGCATGGATAAAAAATTTGCAGATGTCTTTAGTGATTATCAATTAACCGAGCGATTACAGATTTTAGGTTTTGGCTCTCGTGATGCCTATTTGGACAATATCAATACCATAAAATCAAAAGCTAAAAGTATGGTTTCACATTATGTAGAGAATATCTTTTCAAATAAATTCAAAGCTCAAATAGTTGCTAACTCTCGTGAAGCGTCCGTTCGTTACAGAGTAGCAATAGATGAAGCATTACAAGAAAAAATTAAAGAGTTGGAAAAAGATAATCCACTACAAATTGATATTGAAACACTTAGAAAATTAGAGAGTGCTGTGGTTATCTCAGGTAATCATAATGATGCACCACATATAAAAGCCTTTACCAATAGAGCGTATCACAAAAAAAGTATTAAGCGATTTAAACTTCCTTTTGGAAAAGTGGATGAAGAGGATAGCTCTATTAATGGAAATGTGGGGATTATTATTGTAAACAATATGCTACTTACTGGTTTTGATGCTCCTATAGAGCAGGTGATGTATCTGGACAGAGTCATTGTGGCTCACAATCTTCTACAAGCAATTGCTAGAGTAAACCGTATTGGACCAGAGGGGAAAAATAGAGGTTTTGTAGTAGATTATGTTGGTGTTGGTCATCATCTTAAAAAAGCATTAGACACTTATTCCGAAAAAGAACTACAAGAGACTTTAGACTGCTTGTCAAATGACGAGGAAGAGTTAAACGATTTGATAAAAGCCCATAAAGAGATATGGGATTATCTAAAGAAACAGAACTTAGATGATTTGACAGATATTGACGCTTTTTTTGATGTGTTTTATGATGAAGATATTCGTTTTGAATACATTAAACTCTACAAAACATTAACCACCTGTTTTAACAATGTATTGCCAAGAAAAGAGGCGTTGGATTTCTTTCAAGATTGGAAATCTTTCACTGAGATTAATGTTCTTGCCAACAAGCACTTAAGAGATGACCGTTTTAGTATGAAAGGTATTCCTCCAAAACTAAGAGGAATTGCAGACGAGTTTTTAACCTCCAAAGGAATTGAACAGACTATTGCACCCATTTCGATTATTGCTGATGATTTTCAAAAAGGTGTCAATAGTAAAAAGCGTACCAAAACCAAAGCAGCAGAGGTAGAACACGCTATTCGACACTATATTGATATAAATTTAGATGAAGACCCTGAACTGTTTGCCTCTTTCGCCCAAGCACTTCAAGAGATACTTGAAAACTTCAAAGGAAACTGGAAAGCAATTTACAAAGAGCTTGAAAAGTTAAGAGAGAAGATAAAAAATAGAGAAAAAGAGGAGACTTATGGATTAGATAGAAAGAAGCAGATGCCATTTTTTAGAATATTTAAAGCTGAACTCTTTGATAACAGAGATTTAACCGAAGATGAAATAGCACTAAATGTTAATTTGACACAGCATATTTTTAATCTTGTCTCTAATGAACTAAAACTAACTGGATTTTGGGACAGTCAACCTGCACAAGCAAAATTAAAAGCTGAAATTCAAAAATTATTGTTGTCTAAAGAGTTTAGCAAAATTCCTAATATAATCAAAAAAAGGAAAGAGTTAATTTCAAGAATTATGGAAATCTCTAAGACCAATCATTTTAGAATAATTGAAGATATTTAATGACAGTAGATTATAAAATACAATATAGCAATCGTAAAACACTGAATATCTCCGTAGAGAGAGATAGGTCTGTAGTTGTTCGTGCTCCTAAAAATTTATCATTAGATAAGATTGAAGAGATTGTTCAATCTAAAGGTAACTGGATTAACGAGAAGATAAATCACATACAAAAATATCCTATTGATTTAAAAGCTAAAGAGTTTGTATCGGGGGAGTCTTTGCTTTACTTGGGGCGACATTATCAGCTTTTAATTGTTGATAAAGATTTTAATGGAGTACGATTTAATCAGAATTTTTCTATTTCAAAATCAAATCAAGAAAATGCAAATGAACTATTTAAAGAGTGGTATTTAAAAAAAGCATTAGAAAAGATTAAACCCTTAGCAAAAAAATATTCAGCCAATTTAGGAGTGAACTACAATAAATGTAAAACATCTGAAATGAAATACAGATGGGCTTCTTGTACTCCAAAAAACAATATTTTATTTAATTGGAGAATAATAAAAGCCCCTGTATATGTATTAGAATATTTAGTAGCCCATGAACTAACGCATTTGATAGAGCCAAATCACACACCTGAATTTTGGAATATTGTATCTATTCAAGTAGCAAATTATGAAAAGGCGAAAAAATGGTTAAAGGAGAAAGGGTATCTTTTGGAGATTGATTTTTAAAAAGGTTATTAAGCGTTGAGCTTTTAATATGTTATAATACACAAAAAAACAGAGTAAAAAAATGAAAAGACTACCCATAGGCATAAGTAATTTTAGAAGAGTAATCATAAATAACAACTATTTTGTTGACAAGTCATTAATAATCCAAGAGCTTATAAACTCAAATGCACAGATAACACTCTTGCCAAGACCAAGACGGTTTGGTAAGACACTCAATCTCTCTATGCTTCGTTATTTTTTTGATAATAGAGAAAAGAGTGAAAAGCTTTTTAGAGAGTTAAAAATTTATAGAACAGATGAATTTAAAAAACATCTAAATAGATACCCTGTTATCTTTTTGAGTTTTAAAGATATTAAACAGAGTAATTTTGAGAGTAGCTATAGCAAATTGTATTCATTAATTCAAGAGGAGTTTATGAGACATTTTGAAGAGATAAATATAGATAGTCTAAATTTTTTAGATAGATTAAACTATATGAATATTTTAGAGGGAAAAGCTACACAACAAAATATAGAAAATAGTCTATCTTTACTTTCTAAAACTCTATTTAAACAATATAACCAACAAGTAGTCATCTTAATAGATGAATATGATACTCCAATCCATGCCTCATATCTACATGGATACTATAATGAATTTATAGAGTTTATTAGAAACCTACTTAGTGGTTCTTTTAAAGATAATGACTTCTTATATAGAGGGGTTATTACAGGGATTTTAAGAGTAAGTAGAGAGTCTATTTTTAGTGGGCTTAATAATATTGCTACCCACTCGATTGTTGATTATGAGTATAGTAATAAGTTTGGATTTACTGTTGATGAGACTAAACAGATATTAAATGATTTTGATTTGTCTGATAAATATGATGATGTAAGTGACTCATATAATGGCTATAAGATAGGAGAAGAGACAATCTTTAACCCTTGGTCAATTATAAACTTTGTTGCCGATAAAAAACATAGACTCTTACCCTATTGGGCAAACACATCATCTAATGAGCTACTAAAACACCTAATAACCATCTCATCTTTAAACTTTAAAAAGAGTCTTGAGCAGTGGCTAAATGGAGAGAGCATTAGAACAGAGATAGATAGCAATATAGTCTTTAATGAGATAGAAAAAAATGATAAAAATATCTACTCTTTGCTCTTTTTTAGTGGTTATTTAAAATGTGTTAATAAAGAGTTAATAGAGAAGAGATACTATTGTAATTTAGCTATTCCAAATAAAGAGGTTAAATATATCTTTAAAAATATTATCTCTAGTTGGTTAAATGAGAGTTTTAGAGATGATAGATTAAAAGTTTTACTAAATGCTCTTATTAACGGAGAGATTAAACTTTTTGAGAGACTATTTAGTGAGTTTGTTTTAGAGACACTTTCGTTTTATGATGTTAACCGAAAAAATGAAGAGGCTGTTTACCACGCCTTTTTACTTGGAATTTTAATAAGTCTCAATGAGTATGAAGTCATTTCTAATAGAGAGTCAGGACTTGGTAGGGTTGATATTATATTGCTTCATAAAGAAGATAAGAGTAGATTAGCAATTATAATGGAGCTAAAGAGTATAGATGAGTTTGAGGAAGAGACAAAAGAGAAGGCACTCAACAACGCTTTAAAACAGATAGAAGATAAAAAATATGAAGTTGAGGTTAAAAAGAGGGGTTATAGCAATATCTTAAAAATGGGTGTTGTATTTGATGGTAAGAGGGTTTGGGTGAAGAGGTAAGCATAAAATAGTTTAGGTGTAAACACCAATGCCAATGAATTAAGGAATAAATATTCAAAAACTGTAGGTTCGATTTCATCGAACGGATTGTTTTATGGGCTTCAATTTTTTGTTCGATAAAATCGAACCTACAGAATTTGGGCTTAATTCAATGGCATTGGTCTTAAAAGTTCGGGGTTTTCTTGAAGATTTTTTGATAAAAAAGTTATATCTCATAAAGATGAGAAAGAATTACTCTTTCTCTTCATCTTCA
Source organism: Campylobacteraceae bacterium (assembly GCA_027056615.1). Lineage (GTDB taxonomy): Bacteria > Campylobacterota > Campylobacteria > Campylobacterales > Sulfurovaceae > UBA1140. The sequence continues at coordinate 14,969 of JALUKJ010000286.1, forward strand.
TCGGTTAGTTTTGGTGGAGGTGTGGGGATAGCTCCTTTATCTGGAAGTCTGATAATAAAGGTTGTCTTTTTATTTAAAATACTTAATGCTTCAATAGTTCCTTTAACCCTTTCAACCATATTTTTAGACATATATAGACCCAATCCTGTACCTTTTGTTTTGTGCTTAGTGGTAAAGTAAGGTTCAAAGATATTTTTTAGGATTGGTTTTGGAATTCCTCCTGCATTGTCTTGAATAGCAATAACTAATTCATCTTTTTCATGATAGACTCGAATAGAAATTCGACCATTTTCAATCTTACGCTCTTCCATAGCATCACGTGCATTGTTAATAAGATTCATAAGAACATGTTTAAAGTCATTCTCAAAGCCTTTATATTTAATGTCATCAGGACAGTCAAGTTTAATTTTAATATTAGATTTAACAAGTGTTTCATGTATAAGAGAGATAGTTGCTTCTATAGCTTTTTTAACATTAAATGTTTGGGCTAAATCTGATGATTTATCAACAAAACGTCTAAAATCATCAACAGTTTCAGATAGGAATTGAATGGAGTTATTTACATTTTTAGCTAATTCGGTTATATCAATCTCATCTTCACGTCCAAGTTTTGCTTTAATGAGTGTATCATTCATAATCCAAGATACATGGTTAAGAGGTTGTCGCCATTGGTGGGCAATATTTTCTAAAATTTCCCCCATAGAAGCCAATCGAGATTGCTGGTTCATAATTCCATTTTGACGTTTCTCTTTACGTACAGCATTTTTAATTTTTATCTGTAGGTCTTTGTTAAGATTATTAAGCTCTTCTGTCCTTTGCTCTACCATATTTTCAAGATTTTCAGTTAACTGGTTTAGTTCACTAGCTGTTTTATGCATAATCGAGTAGAGGTTTTTGTTCGCAATGGCATAGGGGTCAATATTTTCATTTGTATATTTAGTTAACTCTATATATTCAGAGGTAGATTCTGTAATAGCAGCCATAACAAATGTATGATTATGGTATGTATTTGGTTGTTTTTCAGTATTAAAATATTCTTGTGCTGTACTATACCCAAAAATATGGTCATTACTTTTAATAATTGAGATATAGTGTAGGATTGGAATCCTAAAACCATACTCATATGAGATACAAGATGTAATCCATAGTGCTTGGGCAGGTGTTTTAGTTAAAAACTTATGAATCTCTTGGATTCTGTTCATCATAGCATTATAGTTACCAATAGAGAGTTGAACAATGTCTCCAACCTCTAATTGTTGAGCCACTTTTAAACTTTGGTTCTTGAAATCTATATCTAATATATGTGCTGTTGATGGGATATTATTTTTTGTAATATAGAGTGGAACTTGAATTGATACAGAGTGGTCCTCTTCAATATTTGGGAAGTATTTTTTATAGATGTCCAGTGCGGCAATATTATCTATAGTTTTAATATAGTTACCATCTACTTCTGTAATCTTCTTCTTTTTTGAGATTGGTTTCCAGTCAAATGCTTGAAAAAGTTCAACATTAAGACCCTCACCATGCATAAATATCAATATAACAGCTTTAGGATATATTATATTGTTATGAAAAATAAACTCATGTTTTTTATCTTGTTTATGTGTAGCCCCTCCTCCAAATATTTTTAAGTGTCCAAAATATTGACCAATTTCATTAATGTAGGAGGCAGTATATGCTTCATTATAGCTTGAAAGAATCTCTAATGCTTTTGTATCTGGTTGAAGGTGTTTTCCAATTTTTGTAAGGTCTAAAATAGGAGCTTCTCCCTTTACATAGTTAATACCAATATCTAATACTTCACAAGTTAAACGACTACTTTGAAACTCCATTATAGAGATAATTGGGTCATTATTGAACTCAGATATTTTATGGTTAGACATAGAGGTAAAACTTTGCATTCCCACAATTATTGAATTGGGAAAATTTTTATATAGTTTATTAAGAAGCTTCTGTAGTTTCTGTTGGTCTGAATCAGGAAAATTAATCTCTATTAGAAGTCTCTTAGAGTCTTTAATTTGATGTTCATCTGCCCATTTTTGAAAGTTTTTATAGTTTTTATAGTAATATACAAGTTGTCTCATTTTCTCTCCCTAGTTAAATATTTTTGAACCTATACGTACAAGGTTAGAGCCACACTTAATGGCAAGTTCATAGTCATTGCTCATTCCCATTGAACAGATTGTTGCTCCATCATTTTTTAGTGAATCATAAATCTTATGAGTTAACTTAAAACTTTTTTGAATCTCTTTTTCATTTTCAACATGCGCTCCAATGCTCATAACACCTTTTAGTCTTAATTGAGGACAAGACTCTTTTATTTGTTGATATATATCAAAAGCTTTATCTGGATGAACCCCTGATTTACTCTCTTCATTTGCAGAATTAATCTGTAATAAGCATGATAGTTTTTGATTTTTCTCTACTAATTTTTTATTGAGTGCTTTGGCTAATTTTATAGAGTCTAACGATTGTAAAAGTGTAGGACGTAACTCTATAAGTTTGTTGATTTTATTGCTTTGAAGATGTCCTAACATGTGCCACTCTAACGGTAGCTCTTCTAAGTTTTGCATACGTTGTTGAAGTTGTTGAACTTGGTTTTCACCAAAAGCACGTTGTCCTAGCTCATAGAGTGTTTTTATATTCTCTTCATTGGAGTATTTTCCTACAGCAATTAGTTTTACAATGTGGTGTTCGTTAATACTAACTCTTGCCTCTTCTATGTTCCAAATAACTTCATCTAAGTTTTTTCTTAATTGTTCTTTCATCTTTTCTCCTATCCAAATAATCTATTTATATCGTTGTAAAAGCCTAAAAGCATTAGACTCAGTAGTATTGCCCAGCCCAAAAGGGTTAATTTTATCATTATTGACTCACTAGCAGGTTTTCTAACTATGAGTTCATATAGATGAAACATAACATGACCACCATCTAGTGCAGGAATGGGAAGAAGGTTAATAACTCCTAAGTTAACTGAAATTAGTGCTGAAAACATAAGCAGAGCAACAAAGCCAATATTCGAGACCTTTGAAGTGCTATCAACAATACTTATTACCCCTCCTAAGTTTTCCATAGGAATAATACCTGAAATAACTCTTTTAAGGCTCTCTAATATATATTGTGAAGCATTCACTGTTTGATTGTAAGCAAAACTTATAGCTTTATCTAAAGAATAAGATATGGTTGTGTAGGCTTCTAGGTTAGGGCTAATACCTAAAAGATAGCGTTTTTTTAGCTCTCCAAATCTATCTTTTGTCTCAATGAGTTTTGGAGTTATAGAAAGGTCAATATATTTTCCATCTCTTAAAATGGTAAGTTGATGTTCATTATGATTATACGCTGTATTTTTACCAATATCTTGCCAATACTTAATCTGATTACCATCAATATTGACAATAGTATCTCCTTTCTTAAGACCTGAAAGTTGAGCAGGGGATTCTTTTATAACATCTCCAACATTAGCAAGTGGTGTCTGAATACCAATAAAAGCAACTATTAAATATAGTAAAAAAGCCAATAAAAAATTAGCAAAAGGACCAGCCAAAGAGATGACAATACGTTGAAGAGGTGTTTTAGCATTGTATGAGTCTTCATCGTAACTCTTTATTGTGGGGTCACTGTCATCTTGTCCTTTCATACGAACATAACCCCCAAGAGGAATAGCCGATAAACTCCACTCTGTGTCGCCAAATTTTTTAGTAAGTATGCGTTTTCCAAAGCCAATGCTAAATACTTCGACATGTACTCCAAAAAAACGAGCAGCAATAAAGTGACCTAGCTCATGAAAAAATATTAAAAATGAAAATACCAATAATGATATAAAAATACCCATAAAAGTCCTATAGTATCGAATTTGTATAAAAAGAATTATACCAAGCTTAGGTTAAAATGAATAGTGAAAAAAATTATAGATAAACTAAAGTTATTATGATAAAATAATTTTAAAATATTAATAACCTAAAAAGGAACTGTTATGAATGACAATAGAGAAGATATAGAGACGATTGTTCAAGAGAAATACTCTGAACAACCTCAATCTGAAGAAGAAGTGATGGAAGAAGAGATTTCAAAAGATATTGAATCTAATAATCCTATAGAGATAGCTAAAAAGAGTAAATTATTAGAAGTTAAAGAGTTGATAGATAACTCTAAAGAGTTGGTTTCTAAAGTTGAAACAGAAGTAGAAGAGTGTAAAAATGAAGTTTCTGAATCAGCTAAAGCATTTGATGAGGCTAAACATAATTTTAAAAATACAACGTTTAAAAGTGCTGAAACACTTTTAGCAAAATTGGGTTTTGACTATACTCCATATGATGAAGTAGAACCATTTGAATTATTAATTGAGGAAGAGGAGGGTGAATCTTTTTCAGTTAAAGATATTAGTACAGGTAGATTTACAGGTTTTATTTTAGCACTTTTAGCTGGGTTAGCTACATTGGGTGTATTGGTTTATCTTGTATTGACTAAATTAAATATTGACCCAAAAACACTTACGTCTGAAACAGCAATAGAGAAGATTAATCCTGTATTGACTTGGATAGGAACACTTGGTGGTAATACAGGTGGAAATATGATAATAGGTGCTGTTATTTTAGGCTTTTCTACACTTATTGTTGCTTGGTTAGTTTATGCGATTTGTGTTAATATAAAAGCTAAGAAGAACTTAGATATTGCCAAAGAGATTCATGAAAAATCTAAAGAGTACAGTATTTCTAAAGATGATTATAAAAGAGAGATGAAAAAAATTGATTCTCATCTTAGAGAAGTAACTGAAGAGTTAAGTAACTTCGAGACCATCTTGAATGAAAAAGTAGCAACATTAAAAAGAATTCTTCATATTGAGGGTGCTTATGATGAAGCCAAAGAGTATCATCCAAGTTCAAAAAAATCTATGCTTGAGACAGAAAAAATTATGCAAGGTATTGAATATCTACTTAATACATCAGTAACAAAAGAAGGAAGATTAAATTTTCAATCTGTTCAAGCATTGAATAATGCTAAAGCAATTTATGCTGACTACTTAGTAAGTATTTATGATTAATTTTTTAAAGATGTAGTTTTCTCTACATCTTTACTTTTTTAAAAAAATCTCTTACATACTCATACCCTGAGTATAATGTAAGAGCAACTGATATCCAAAGTAGCAACTCCCCACCTTGCCAATGCATCAATAAAAAACCAATAGCAATCATTTGAGCTACAGTTTTTACTTTTCCCATCCAAGAGGCTGAAATATCTATGCCCTCAGAAACAGCTGAAACACGAAGTCCTGTAATAAAGAGTTCACGAGTAATAATTAGATATATTGCCCAAGCAGAAGCAGAACCTAGCATCATAAGCCCTAAAAAACCTGCAAGTGTGAGCATTTTGTCAGCAAGTGGGTCGAGTATCTTACCCATAGTAGTTATTTGGTTAAATGTACGAGCAATATAGCCATCAAAGAAGTCAGTAGCAGAAGCAACTACAAAAATAAAAGCAGCAACGTAGTTTAACCATGATGGGTGAATCCCTTCAAAAATGGTTGCATCTTGATTTACTAGAAGCATAAACATAACAGGAGCTAAAAGTAGACGAATAAAGGCTAAGATATTTGGGATATTTATGATTTTATTGTTTTGCATAAGAGGTCTCCGTAGGGTGCGATTGCTATCGCACCAACTTTAAATTGAATTTTAAGTAGATTTTGGAAAAATATTAATGGTGCGATAGCAATCGCACCCTACGGGATTATCTAAATGTAGTCCCACCATCAACCACAAGTGTTTGACCTGTAATCCAAGAAGCCTCATCACTACATAAGAAGTAAACAGCCCCTGCTAAATCTTCAGGGCTTCCCATTCGGTTAACAGCAGAACGTTTAATAGTCTCAGCCTTAACTTCTTCATAGTTCGTAAAGGCTTTAAGTGCATCGGTATCAATTGGTCCACCAGATACTGCATTAACTCTAATACCCATATCACCAAGCTCAACAGCTGCGTAACGGCTCATTGCTTCAACAGCTGCTTTGTTTGTTCCATGACCTGCATAGTTGTCAATGTATATAAGGTTTCCAGTAGAACTAAGAGTAACAATAGCTCCACCTCCTACTTTTTCCATACGTACAGCAGCTTCTTGAGAACCTCTTACAAATGCTCCAACGGTTGCCGTATATATATTTTGAAGTCCTTTAGTAGGACGTAGTTTCATAAATTTACCGTAACCACCAACAACAGGGCGACCATAAATCATGGCATTAGAAATAAAGAAATCAACTCTATCAAAATCTTCATCTATTGCTAAAAATAGAGGTTTAAACTCATCAAGCTCTAAAATATTTAAAGGGTAAGCTTTTGCTTTAATTCCATATTTTGATGTTAAATCTGTTGCAATTTCATTAGCAATCTCTTTATTTGAATTGTAAGTAAAGGCAACATTAACACCCTCACTTGCAAATTTTTCAGCAATTGCTTTACCAATACCTTTTGTAGCACCTGTGATGACTACCGTTTTTCCCTTATTGCTCGACATTTACGCTCCTACTATATTGTAATTTTTCATAACTTCTTCAATTTTATTCATGTTTTCCACTGATGGTGGAACCAATGGTAATCGGTACTCTAATGTGTCAATAAGACCTGCAATATACATCGCAGCTTTAATTGGAATAGGATTACTCTCACAGAACATTATCTTATTTATGGTGTAGAGTTTATCATTAATTGCTTTAGAAGCTTTAAAATCACCCTTTAAAGCAAGGTGTGTAAGTTGAGATTTTAAGTCAGGTAACAAGTTTGAGGTAACCGAAGTAATTCCTTTTCCTCCATTGGCTAAGATAGGGTAATCAATTGCATCATCTCCTGAAAATACGTAAAGTTCAGGACGTTTAGAGAGAAGTTCAACTGTTCTCTCAATAGAACCTGTTGCCTCTTTAATTCCAAATATATTAGGAACATCATCAAAGAGTCTACAAACCGTATCAGCTTGAATGTCCACACCCGTTCGCCCTGGAACATTGTAGAGCATAAAAGGAAGTTCAACAGACTTTGCTATGGCTTTATAGTGTTGGTAAAGACCCTCTTGACTTGGTTTGTTGTAGTAAGGGCTTACTGAAAAAATGGCATCAACACCACACTTCTCTGCATGTTGTGCAATCTCCACTGCTTCATGGGTTGCATTGCTTCCTGCTCCAGCTAATACTTTTGTATTTGTATCTTTACAAACCTCTACAGCAATTTCAATACATCTTTTATGTTCATCATGGGTAAGTGTTGCTGACTCACCTGTAGTTCCCACAGGACAGACGGCATCAATTCCATTGTCAATTTGTCGTTGAATCAATTTAGCAAAAGTTGCCTCATCTAAAGTTCCATTTTTAAATGGTGTAATAAGTGCAGTTGTTGCACCCGAGATTAAGTTACTCATCTACTTTTATCCTATTTACTATTTTTCTTTAATATTAATGTGGTTGATAAATCATCATTAAAATACTTATTGGCTACTTTTGTAACCATTTCAGGCGTAATTTTATCTAAATTCTCTTCATATTCAAGTAAAGGTTTTAAGTTTCCTCTAACAAAGTAAGAACCAAAAAGTGAGTTAACACTTGCCGAGTCCTCCAAAGAGTAGATAAAATCGGCTTTTGCATTAATTTTTACCTTCTCTAACTCCTCTTGGGTTACGTCACCTTTTTTGATTTTATCTATCTCTTGATGAATTGCTTTTTCCAAATTTTCAATCTTTACATTAGGGTTAGCAAGTCCCATAAATAGAAAAATACCATCATCAGTCATCTCCATATTATATGCATAGACTTGATTAGCCAATTGCTTTTTATCTATAATCTCTTTGTATAGTCTTGAAGAGCGTCCTGCTGAGAGAAGTTCAGATATAGCAGATAGTACCACTTGGTCTTTATGTTCATAGTTAGGAATAGGGTAGGCAATAGCAATGGTATCTACAGTATTGTTCTCTTTGTGGATAATCTGTCTAATGCTTCCATCTCTTTTAGGTTCAGAAACATTTAGTTTTGGTATTTTAGTATGGTTTTTAATATGTCCAAACTTCTCTTTGGCAATCTTAAAGACCTCTTTTTCATCAATATCACCTGTAACAATTAAAATAGCATTATTAGGTTGATAATATTTAGAGTGAAACTCTCTAATATCATCAATACTCCAACTCTGAATATCATGCATAAATCCAATTGGTGTCCAGTGGTAAGGGTGTTCAACATAGTGAGTATTAAATAGTCTAAAGTAGAGGTAACCAATAGGTGGATTATCGGTACGAACACGACGCTCTTCAGCAACTACATCTCGTTCTACTTGAAACTCCTCATCTTTTAGATTAAGATTCTCCATAAGTTCAGCAAAGAGTTTAGCAGATGTCTCAAAGTTTTTAGAAGAGGATTTAATATAATATTGTGTATAGTCAAAAGAGGTTGAAGCGTTGTTAACAGCTCCTTTAGACTTTACAATCTTGTCAAATTCACCAGCTTCTAGGTTCTTAGTTGATTTAAAGTTCATGTGTTCTAACATGTGGGCAATTCCACTTTTCCCCATAATTTCATTACGAGAGCCTACTTTATAAAAAATATCAGTCGTAATAACATTTGAGTCATTGTGCATTGGAATAGCTACAACTTGTAAGCCATTTTCTAAAGTTTTAGTATAGTATTTTGGTAGAGAGTTAGCCATTAAAATTCCTATGGTTGTTAGCATTAGTATAACTGTTTTTTTTATCATGGTTTTGTTTGTCCTTACAGTTTTAAAAAGATTGCTATTTTAG